>JAYEFV010000060.1:0-18844 GCA_034658755.1 Thermodesulfobacteriota bacterium
ATACCGCCTTGGCCTGTTCCAGAGTCTTTTTGGCCTGGGCACGTTCCCCCTCCTTGTACTGGGCCACACCCTGTTCCACCAGTTTCTTCTTTTCTTTCTTTGACAGCTTTACCGTTTCTTCAGCCGGTGCCGTAGCGCTGAAGCCGATGGAGTTGAAAACAGGAAATCCCACCATGCAATAGATCATTACACAGACAATACCTCTGAATAACTTCTGTCTTCGTTTCATAAATCTGGTCATCATATTCTCCTTTCTCGCCATTGGTGTAAATGAAAAATTTTCAATGAGTAAGATCCGGCATCCGGCCGATTCTCCCCAAGTTTACATATTCAACCCATCAGTCTTACTTGCTCAACCGGTCCATAAACAGCTCGTTTGCCCCCTCTTCGGCAGCTTTTAGCCATCCCGTCAGTTCTGTGGCTGAAACTGTTTTTTCGGCAGTCTCCATGACGCCGCCGGTTTCGACGTCTACAAGCCTTAAATTAAGGCGCATCTGTCCTGCAAAAACCATATACCCGCCGAACACCATGAGTCGGGCGCCTACCATTCGGCCCAATTTTAGCCGTGTGGTCTCATTAACCAGCGTTGATGTTCCCAGATTCAGTTCATCTAGTACCAAAAGCAAACGCTGTCTTTCGACAATGTTGTAATAACCTTTGTTCTTAATGGTTGCGGCGACCCTGTCGGAGAGAAATTTGCTTAGATCGGGATGACTAACTTTCAAAGGGCTCAGATTTTCAAGGTCCCACACGGCAACGACGGTTCCCTGTTCGTATACTACCGGTCGGACGGTACAACCGAGAAAAAATAAACCAATAAGAGCAAGGCTTCTAACCAAGATCCTACTGGATAACATTGCCTTTTGTTTTAATTGTGATCTCATCTATACTTTCTTTCAATTTATCGTCCCTTTTAATGGGTTTCGTCTGGTTTTTAATGTTCGCATAACAAAAATCCGGCTCTACTTTCGTCACTTGGACCTGGGCTATTATGCCGGGTTCTGAGTGAAGTTTCTTACCCTTGTATTCAATAGGCTTCCTTTCTTCAATAACATCGAACTTGGTGCCCAGGACCACACCTTGCCTGGAGCCGAGGTTCAAAAGTACCTGTTGACCTGTAACATCAACCACATAGGCTTGTAACGGATAATTCAAAATTATAGTCGTAAGAATCCCGCGATTAAGCTGGTGCAGGTCTTTTTTAAAAGATATACTGGAAGCAAGCTGCCGGTTAATCACCTTGGGGATGGCTGAAGTTTCGGTATCAATTAACCTTAAACTGAGAAGAGTGCCGCTGGGCAAGTGATAAATAGAACCTGTACCAATCAGTTTTGCCGCCAGAACTTTGCCGAGTTTTAAGGCGGTAGCAGGATCTGCCAGCTCGGATGATCCAATATTTAATTCTTCCAGAAGACGGTCGATTAGAACCCGTTCCACCACCTGAATCCTGCCGGATGCATTTAGCTGATCAGCGAGCTGAGTGGTCAAAACCATGGAAAAACCATCTCTTTCCGTCAGACCACCGCTCTCCATTAAATCAACAAATGATAGAACCATGGGCTGCGAGGTCCAGGTGTCTTCAATTTTCCTTTCTGCTTTTAGCTGACCCCGGTAACGATCTGCCAATTCTTTAACAAGCTTGTCTATCCGGTTCTTTTTGTCAATGTCCTGCTGGAGGAGTAGCATCTCCTGCGCTTTTTTAGCCAAAACAGCAACAAATGTATCGTTCCGGTCAATGGCTTGGGCCTTGCGATATTCTTCAAGGGCCTTGTCCCAATTGCCTTCTTTTTCGTAGGTTACCCCCTTATTGGAAGTCGCTTCTATATAATAAGGATCAATCTCGACCGCCTGATCATAAAGACTTCTCGATTCTTCGTATTTCCCCTGGCTTGCGTAAATTCGTCCAAGCTTGTTGTAGGCAACGGCTTTTTGATAAGTCTCAACCTCATTTTTTTTAATTGCCTTTTTGTATTCCGCCTCAGCTTCTTTTTTCTTGTCAAGGCTGTAGAGGAGGTCGCCTTTCACAACATGGACATAGGCGCGGTCATCGGCTTTTTGTTCAACTTCTTTCGCTATTTTGAGTGCCTTTTCGTTTTGTCCTTTTTTTGCATATACCATGGAAAGACCTTCTTTGCCTAAAATTTCTCCCTTGCCTTCTTCTTTGGATAGGTTGTGAAATGTTTGTTCGGCTTCATTCAGATCGCCCTCTTTTAACGCTGCATATCCCTTGATGGCTTTAGCTTTTACATTCTTTGGATTCTTCTCTACAACCTTCTCGCTTATGGCTTTGGCTATCATGGTCTGCTTTCGCTGCAATTTTCTTTCAGCCAGTCTTACCAGCATCACCTCGGTAGTCTTGCCGCCGCCCTGAAAAAAATCGAGCAGATTCAGATCGGGACCAAGAATGCAGATGGTGGGAAGAATCAATTTGGCCTGATAAAGGCCACTCACTCCGGCGGTATCCAAAAGGACGGGAAAAGTCGGTTTGGTCCGAGCAATAAAATTTGATACTTTTCCCTTTGGCGAACAGGTGATGCCCCATACCATCAAATCGGCATTTTTATATTGCTTTGAAAGATTATCAATATTCAGCAGGCCTTCCAGGCTTGGCCTTGATTCAACATCAAAGAAATAGATGATGACCATAGGCTGATTTTTTAACCCGGAAATATCGTAGGTTTTACCCTGGATGTCTTTCAGTGAAAAGAGTGGTACCGCTTTTCCGGTACTCAGCTGCCCAAAACATAAACCTGCTCCAACAATCGTCATGGCCAACATCACAAAAACATAAATGAATATTCTTGATGCAACTCTCATTTTTCTCCTCCCCGGATTTTACGAATTCTTTTACCTGAATTTTTCAAGTTCTTATTTATCTGAAATTTAAAAATTATTTTTGCCTTTCGAAATTTGGCATGCAAGATTCAGGTATTAATCCATTGGTGTTAATCGCACAAAAAGTGGGGTTTCACCCACCTCGTTTAATTGAAGCTGGGCTTCCCATTCGTAATAATCAGGCAAACTCAACCGCACTTCGTATTTCCCTAACGGAATTTTAAGGTTTAGTGGAGTTTGGCCATTAAAAGAATTATCTAAATAAACTTGAGCGCCAGTTGGTGAACTGGTCACATTTAAAACCGTATATTCGGGCTGACTGACGACTTCCTCGGGCTTTGGAATAGATTTTTTTTGATCTGAATTAAGTCCAGTAAAATAAAATACACCACCCAAGATGCTTATAAGCATGATACCGATGATTAAAAAAAGTCCCCCGGGCATTCTTCTTTTTCTGGTTTTTTCTTGGGGTGGTTCGATCAATTCTTTTGATTCAAGGTAGGTTTTTAGGGCATCACACATCTTGGCACCGGTTTGAAAGCGCTCATCCGGGTTTTTGGAAAGAGCTTTTATGATCAAATCCGAGAGTGCCTTGGGAATGGAAGGGTCGATTTGTGACGGAGCTATAGGGGTATCATGGGTAATGGCTCTGAAGATGGTAGCAATATTGTTTCCCAAAAACGGCCTGCGGCCTACAGTCAACTCATAAAGGAACACCCCAAGGGAATACAGGTCGGATCGTCCGTCAACACTTTTGCCAAGCACCTGTTCAGGCGACATGTAGGTGGGCGTGCCCAAAATATCACCTGCCTGTGTTTGTTGAGCTGCATTCGGGTCTTCGATTCGTGCGATCCCGAAATCAGTGAGTTTTACCTGGCCGTCGGCAGAAAAAATAATATTGGAGGGTTTAATGTCGCGGTGGACAATTCCCTTTGCATGGGCATAATTTAAGGTCCTTGCCACTTGCAAACCAATATCAATGTTTTGCTCCAAACTCATTTGGCCATTACGAATCACATCATTAAAGGGTTTTCCTTCCAGATATTCCATCGCAATATAAATGGTACCATGATCACGCCCCACATCATATACTGTGACAATATTAGGATGAGAAAGCCGGCCGATGGCTTTTGCTTCTTTCAGGAACCTTAATACAAAATCCTCGCCGCCCACCCGATCTTCTCGCAATACTTTTAAAGCGACTAGTCGATCGATCTGGGGATCGTGTGCCTGATAAACAATACCCATAGAACCTTTTCCTAATTCTTTTACAATCTGATATCGTCCGTAATTCATATGGCCTATGTCTCTTCTAAAAAAGACAGAAGGGTCTCAAAGGGAATCAAAAATCCAACGGATTCTGTACCACGGTACCTGCCTTTTATGATGGCCACTAAATTTCCGTTGATATCAAAAACAGGACTTCCACTGCTTCCAGGGTGAATTGTCATATTCACCTGCCACAGCACAAGGTCCTTGACCCGCCTGGGGGGACTGTTGACAATGCCGGAATAGACCCTTAAGCCGTGATTTATTGGGTAGCCCACTGAAAAAAGTGGTTCACTCAGACCCAATAAATTTCGTCCATTGTTGAGGCGAATTGGGTTGTCCAGCTTAATGCCGACATCGACAAGGATCAAGTCACGATGAGGATCGATTTTCACCACCTTTCCTTTTATTTGCCGGCCATCATAGAGAGTGATCGAAACCCCCTGAATTTCTTCCAGGTCATGGGCAGTAGAGATAATCATACCTTTTTCATCCACTATGAAACCTGAAAGTTGAATATCCTGGCTGTCGGCTTTTACATGGACGCAAACAACAGATTTCATTTTGGCCGTAACAGCCGGTGGAACAGGTAGCTTGAAGTGCCCTTTTTCAAATAAAGATCCCTTGACATACTCCGAAAGATAATGCCAAAGGTTTTCAACCGGCTCAATAGCAGTTTGATTGTCGACAACATATAAGGCAATAACCCTTGTTGCCAGTGGGGAATGATGCCTTAAAATGATTTGCCAGCTTTGTTTTTGATTTTCAGCATATAATTTCACCTGACCCATTTGAAAAGGTGTTCGATAAATATCAAACCCGGAATATCTGAGCCAGCTTGAAACAATATCTTCCACCTCTGCAAGGGGCATATTATAAACTTTTTCAATTCCTCTAGTTTCGGCAAGACCCCATGTGTTAATGAGAAAAACACAAAGAAAAATTGCGACACTTTTTTTTGGAATGATGGGAGTCATGGAATTAAAGTGGTTTTACCTGTTTTAAGTTATCTCCAGTTCGGTTGACCCATCACCCATCCTGAGTGGAGTCGTCCGAACTTTTAGTATTTTGTTAATATGTGATATCTATAGTTATGGCACATAGCAGCGATCTAATTATCTTCTGCAAAAATCGTGCAAAATTAAACAGTTCGGTTGTTTCTTTGAATTTCAAGTAGTTAGCTCAATTGAAAGGGAAAAGTTTCATAATATTGTGGAATAAATACCATAATTTTATTACAATTTTTACATGTTAGGTAATTTGGGTAACAGAGAAACAAGAAGCCTATAAAATTTGCATTTTACAAAACAAATCTTCGATGATACTATTATGATGATACAAGGCAGGCTTTCTATTGATCCTCGTGCTTTCGACTCTGGCGGACTACCTGCTCGGGCTTCTAATCGACCGGGACTATCGTCGCAAACGGTTGTGGTTGAGCTTCTCAGTCCTCCTTAACATAGGGCTTCTGGCTTACTTTAAGTACGCAAATTTTTTTATTGATGAACTGAGCGGGGCTCTCGAAAACATTGGCTTTTTTCTGGCAGGATGGGAAAAAGTCATCCTCCCGATAGGGATCTCTTTTTTTACTTTTTTTAACCTCCTGTGTTACTTTTGACACTGCCAGAGTTTTTCAGTCAGACGAATATATTGTTTATAAACTCCAAAATAAAGAAACGCCGGCAACGCTGGCTGAAAAATTTCTTGGAGATAGAAAAAAATCCTGGGTAATAGAAGACGCCAATGAGGATATTTCTTTTGAAAATGATAAGATTATTATTATTCCCCTCAAAGAGACAAGTATAGGTGGACTAACGACTAATGGGTTTCAGGTTGTTCCTATCCTTTGCTATCACCGTTTTGCAAACCACTGTAAATCACCGCTTTGTATGCCTGTCCATATTTTTGAACAGCAGATGAAATATCTTGATGAAAATGGTTACAGAGTCATAACCTTTGCACAACTTATTGATTTCCTTGAATATCATCAAGCTCTTCCCAAGAAGGCAGTGATCATATCCATTGATGACGGTTATAGATCGGTCTATGAAGTTGGCTACCCTATTCTGAAAAAATATGGTTTTACCGCAACGCTGTTTGTTTATACTAATTTTGTGGGTTCATGTAGAAATGCCATAACCTGGAACCAACTCGCCAGGATGAAAGCAAACGGTTTCGAAATTGGTTCACACACCCTATCTCACAGCGACCTCACTAAACGGAAGGTAGGGGAAGATACACAGGCGTATTTGGCCAGGGTTGAAAATGAACTCCGCGTATCCAAGGAGATCATTGACAAGAACATAGGACAAGAAACCATTTTTTTGGCATTTCCTTATGGACGTTTTAACAAAAATGTGTTAGAAATATCCGAACGTTTGGGTTATCGGGCCGCAGTGACTGTAAAAAAGGATGAAGGCCGGGAAGAACGTGCTGAACAAGTGGAAAATTATCGAAACCTTGGCATCGAACTCTTCAAAGATAAAGAATACCAGGCCGCTATTGCCGAATTCAATAAAGTGTTAAATGTAAACCCTGATGATAAAATTGTCCTTGCATACCTCTCTAATACTCACCTTCGACATGGCATTATTCTGTTTGAAAAAGAAGATTACCTGGAAGCCGAAAAAAAATTCGAAGCATCTTATAGATACAATAAGAACTGTCAAAAATGCCAAGACTATATCAAGAAAAGCCAAGAAACTTATAAGAAAATACACTACAATAGGGGCCTGTCGTACTTTGGGAAACAACAATTGCCCGAGGCTATTAGGGAATGGGAATTAGTTCATGCAGTTGATCCAAACTACAAAGAGGTGGAAAAAAATATTAAAAAGGCTAAAACTCTTTTGGAGAGACTGGAACAAATAAAAAAGAGTTTGCAGGAACCACAGACCTAGTAATATTCGTAAACCAGGCAATCCTGTTCATGGCTTTTTCAAGTCATTATTAAACTCCTGCGAACTCTGATACCTTAATTCTTTTCCTTTGTACAGGGATAATTCTATTTCAATAAAAAATACTTAGGAACACTGAAGGGGGAGGGAAAGATGGGGAAGCATGATTTTGTTTTACAAAAAGAAATTAGTGACGGCCTAACACAAGAGACTCGAAAGACTTTTCTTGCCTCCATGGAACAAAAAAAATTTAAGGCTGGTGAGAGGCTTATCACGAGAGGAGAAAGGGGGGACAAGCTTTTTATCATCCAAGATGGCACATGTACTGTGATTATTGAAAAGGATGGCAAAGCCTATCCAATTGTCTCACTTAAGTCGGGAGATCTCGCTGGAGAGATGGCTCTCATTACAGGAGAGCCCCGGACAGCACATGTGGATGCCGAAACTGATGTGGTAGTGGCGGAAATTAGCCGTGAGAAATTCGACGCCGTTTGTGAGGGGCATCCATCTTTGAAGGAGATTCTTTCGAAAATCGTTCAAGAAAATATTTTTTCTTCGATTTTCAAGGAACAAAGGGAAGTAGGAAAATATAACATACAGGATATTCTGGGAAAAGGTGGTATGAGCACCGTCTATAAGGGAGTTCACAGGTATATTAATATGCCCGTTGTCATAAAAGTGCTTAACCACCACATGGCCATGAATCCTGATTTTTACAATAAATTCAAAGAAGACGCCATGAAGATAGTCCAGTTGAATCACGAGAACATTGTGACGGTCTTCGATATTGCAAGTCTTTACAGAACCATTTTCATCTTTAGAGAATATCTGGAAGGAGAACCTCTACATAAAATCCTGGATAAAACGTCACAACAGCCATTAAATAGAGTCATCGAATTTTTACTGCAAATCTGTTCAGGTCTGGCCCACTCCCATAAACAGGGCCTTATCCATCAGGGCATAAAACCAACCAATATTTTTATTTTACCAAAAGACCAGGTGAAGCTTATCGATTTTGGATTGGCCTTTCCCAGGGGGGCAATTGATGTTTCTCTTGGTGAAAGGGTGCAGTATATGTCACCCGAACAACTTGAAGGAGAGCGCGTGGATGAGAGAACCGATATCTATTCACTTGGAATCACGGCGTTCGAGATGATCACCGGCCAAAGACCTTTTCCAGACCATGATGTCGATAAATTCATAGACCTGCATGCCACCCAAGAAATTCCAGACCCACGTTCGTTACGTCCGGATCTCCCGGATGAACTCTGCCGGTTTATAATTCAGGCAACTCAAAAAAGTCCGGATAAAAGATACCAAAATGTTTCGGAAATTATAAGTGACCTTAAACCCCTTGCAGGAATATAGGACATTAGGGGCTATCAGTATGTAAAAGCTGCTCTTGACAAAAAAATCCCACTTATGCTATTAAAAATAAAGCTTAATCATCCACTCGGAGTCATTATACAGTACATGTTGTAACCAAAACTCAATACAACCATTATCAAGCCAATAATGGCAGAAGAATGATTGTCACATCGCATTAAACAAAGAATTGCCAAGCCCAATAAAAATTTTGTAAATCACCTACGACCTTATTTTCAAATATTAACCTGAAAATATATCAGACTCTATATTCTGTTACTTTATATAATCTTCACTTCTATTTTTTTGTTTATTTAAAGTAAGATTAACTCGTAAAAAGTCTTTTACTAAACCCTCAAAGTATAAGTCCTTTAATTTTTATGGAGATAAAATTTGGAGACAGGATTTAAAGAAAAGAAAAGAACGGCCAGATTTTTTGTCATTATAGGGATTATTGTTGCAAGTGTCTCAATATTGTGGGGAATACACTATTTTAAACATGATGAAATCAGGGTTGTTAAAACAAAACATGAGAACGGTATGGATAAAGAGGTTTGGGTATATAAAAAAAGTGTTTTTGGAAAAGAAAAAAAAATAAAGGAAATAATTTATTTCTGTAATGGAAATAAAAACTCCGAGGTAAATTATAAGAAAGGCAAAGTCAACGGCTGGGCCAGGATGTGGTACAAAAACGGTAACGTGCATCTTGAAGCAACTTATAAGAACAATAAGACCCATGGAGTAAGAACCGCCTACCATGAAAATGGACAAGTATTTTGCCGGGCAAAATATAAAAATGGAAAATTATTGCGGAAAAGAAACTGGGATGAAAAGGGGAATGAAATTTACATTCCTCTTGATAGATAATAGAGATCCCTCTTAGCGACTACTTTACCAAGGTAGTTGATTTCATGGGCAATTCAGGCCCGCCAGGGGTTTGGCCGGGTGTTTCCAGGAGAATCTTTTCGAGCAAGTCTTATGGGAGGAAAGAGAAAATGGAAAAAGCTAAAAAGGGTAAAAGTGAAGGAATTTTCAATAGTATTGCTGTGGCTGCTCTGGCTATATATGTTATTTTCATAGTAGTTATAATAGGGTCTGTCGTGCTTTATACCAGCCCGAAACTTATTTTGAAGGGCATTATTTCACCAGCAACGCTTTTCTCCATAAAATTGAGTCTATGGACCTCTGTTCTCACAACAATACTGGCCATCTTGATGTCAATTCCGGCCGGGTATGTTCTATCCAGGTACAATTTTAGAGGTAAAGCGATAGTTGACGTAATTCTCGATTTGCCAATCACACTTCCCCCGCTGATCATAGGCATGTGCCTCCTGGTTTTTTTCAGCACCGCGCCGGGACATTTTATTCAAGACCACATAATGAAGTTCGTCTTTTCCGTACCCGGTATTGTGTTGGCCCAATTTGCCATTTCCGCCTCGTTTGCTTTATATGCATTAAGAGAGTCCTATGACGCTGTAGACCCCAGATATGAAGACGCGGCGCGTACTCTTGGTTGCAGTAAGGTTCAGGCGTTTTTTAAAGTTACCCTCCCTTTGATAAAACCGGGAATAATTAGCGGAGCAGTGATGACCTGGACAAGAGCGGTGGGTGAATTTGTGCCCATCCTTCTCCTCTGCGGAGCATCGCAGGGTAGAACAGATATTTTGCCCGTTGCGATCTTTTTGCAATTCGAACAAGGAGACATTGAAATGGCGGTATCACTGACCATAATATTTCTGGTCTTGAGTGCCATTTATCTCACAATGTTTAAAAAACTTGGCTTGAAGGCCGGCGGACTTAAAAAAGAATAAAAGAAAGGCAGAACGTATATTCATAGTACGTAATTTAGGGGAGTATAAATCTTCAAATCTATATCGAGCGGTTTAAGTTTGATGAACTCGTAAAAAGTCCGATTTTGATGGCAAAGTAAAAAGTCAAAAAGTTCTCTTTTCCGTCATTCCGGCGAAAGCCGGAATCCAGTAAATTCAATGCGTTCTGGATGCCGGATCAAGTCCGGCATGACGATTTCGAGACTTTTTACGAGACCGTCAAGTTTGATGGTCTCGTAAAAAGTCGAAAAACACCATTTCTCGTCATTCCGGCGAAGGCCGGAATCCAGTTATATCAATATGTTCTGGATGCCGGATCAGGTCCGGCATGACGATTTCGGACTTTTTACGGAATCGTCAAGTTTGTTACAAAAACACATTAGGGGGGAGGATAAAATGTGGAAATCAAGATTGAGGACCGGCGGGAAAATTGGTGTGGTTGCCGTAGGGATTATAGTTGCTCTTCACCTATTTATAATGGGTTGTACCGGCGAATCGAAAAAAGCGGAGCAAGAGCAGGCAACGAGTATTATGGTGGGAGCGGGTGCCGGGTTAAAACCCGCATTGGAACCTATTGCTAAAGTATTTAAAGAGAAAACCGGCATAAAGGTCGAAAATTCTTATCTCTGCTCGGCTATGGTTCTTACCAATATGCAGCTTACAAGAACAGGGGATATTATGGTGCCGGGTACCCAGCACTATATGGATCTTGCGATTGAAAAAGGAGTCATAGATCCGGACTCTGTTACCCCCGCAGGGTACATGATTCCGGTTATAGCAGTTCAAAAAGGAAATCCCCATAACATAACCTGTATAGAAGACCTGGCAAAGCCGGGATTAAAGGTTGGAATAGGAGAATTAGAAGTCCTGGCCGTGGGCAGATTGACGCATAAAATGCTCAAGGAATTGGGGATATATGAAGATGTCATGAAAAATGTGGTGATGAAAGGCGGCTCAGCTATTAAATTGATGTTGCCGCTTGCCATGAAGAATCTGGATGCGGAAATAAACTTTATGTCAACAGCGAAAGCTTTTGCTGATAAAGTTGATATGATAAAAATAGATCCTAAGAAACTGAAATACTGTGTAGCACCGATCGGCATGACTACCTACACAAAGAACAAGGAGGAGGCTCAGAAATATCTTGACTTTGTGGCTTCAAAGGAAGGCCAGGCAATTTTCGCAAAATTCGGATTTGCAGCCTATTTCGATCCGGAAAAAATTGAAAAAGTAAAATAAAAATTAATTGAATAGTAATTCTGCGAACCCATGTTAAACGGTTGAAGTGTGTTACAAAGACATATTAGGGGGAGGATAAAATGCGGAAATCAAGATTTAGGACCGGCGGGAAAATTGGTGTGGTTGCCGTGGGGATTATAGTTGCTCTTCACCTGTTCATCATGGGTTGTACCGGCGAATCGAAAAAAGTGGAACAAGAGCAGGCAAAGAGTATTATGGTGGGAGCGGGTGCCGGGTTAAAACCCGCATTGGATCCAGTTGCTAAATTATTTACAGAGAAAACCGGTATAAAAGTAGACTATGCATATCTCTGTTCGGCCATGGTTCTTACCAATATGCAGCTTACAAGGACAGGGGATGTTATGGTGCCGGGTTCCCAGCACTATATGGACATTGCGATTGAAAAAGGAGTCATAGATCCGGACTCTGTCGCCGTCGCAGGGTATATGATTCCTGTTATAGCAGTTCAAAAAGGAAATCCTCATAACATAACCTGTATAGAAGACCTGGCAAAGCCGGGATTAAAGGTTGGAATAGGAGAAAAAGAAGCCCTGGCCGTGGGCAGATTGACGGATAAAATGCTCAAGGAATTGGGGATATATGAAGATTTAATGAAAAATGTGGTGCTCACAGGCGGGTCGTCTTCGAAACTGATGTTGCCGCTTGCCATGAAGAATCTGGATGCGGAAATAAATTGGATGGCAACAGCACAGGCCTTTGCTGATAAAGTTGATATTATAAAAATAGATCCTAAAAAACTGAAATACAGTATAGCACCGATCGGCATGACTACCTATTCAAAGAATAAGGAGGCGGCTCAGAAATATCTTGACTTTGTGGCTTCAAAGGAAGGCCATGCAATTTTCGCAAAGTTCGGATTTGCAGCCTATTTCGATCCGGAAAAAATTGAAAAAATTAGATAAAAATTGATTGAAAGTGTAATGACCGGCTATGAGTTGCTGCCCAAATGTCCAAAAGGAGGTGCCTGAATGAAAGATATGGTCACTTTTAAAAATATTGAATTTACAATCGGAACATTCTCCCTTCATGATATAAATTTTAGTATAAAGGATGGAGAATATTTCGTGATTTTAGGTCCCTCCGGAAATGGTAAGACACAATTGCTGAAACTCCTGGCAGGACTCAATAAAGCAAAGAGTGGTGAAATATGGATTGATGGGACACGTAGGGATCATCTACCCCCTGAACAACGGGACATCGGGTATGTGTTTCAGGATCAAGTCCTTTTTCCCCATATGAATGTCTATGATAACATTGCGTTCAGTTTGAAGCTGAAACAACTGGATAAATCAGAGATAAAGGCTAAAGTCGAAAATATGGCAAAAATTCTCGGTATTTCCTATATGATGGACAGATCCACGGTTAATTTAAGCGGCGGCGAAAAACAGAGGGTTGCCCTGGCCAGAGCAATGGTAATGGGCCCCAAAGTTTTGATCATGGATGAACCTTACGCCGCTCTCGACAGGAATCTGCAAGAAAGACTGACTTTAGAAGCCAGGGAGCTTCATGAACAGTTAAAGCAAACAACTATTCATGTTACCCACAACCAGGAGGAGGCGATTACACTTGCGGACAGACTGTGCATATTGGAAGATGGCAGGGTAAAAATGATCGACACACCCGATAAAGTATTCAGAAGTCCTACTTCCACCTTTGTAGCCAGTTTCGTCTGTACTGAAAACATATATGGGAATGCGCTTGTAGAAAGCGATGATGGCGAGGTTTTAAGGTTACTGTTTAGTGGATGTCAGATATTTTGTAATTACCTTAAAACTGCTACTAAAATATCTGTTTCTGAAAGTGATGATAGAGGTTTCTTCCATTGTTCACGTGAACTTAGCGGTATAACCGGTGCGGTGACCTTTTGCGTAAGACCGGAATGCACCCTATTGCATAGTTCTTACCCCGGAGATATAAAAAGGAATGTTTTTAAAGGGGAAGTTGTTAAAGTTTTTGACAGAGGGCTTATGTTTCAATCCAGTATAAAAATAAATGACGATTTTTTAATCGTAAACTTGACGATGAGAAAAAGATTTTTAGATATGAACCTTAATACGGGAAGTGAAGTATATTTGAGTTTCGATGAAACGAATGTTCATATTATTGATGATACAATTAAATTACTTGTACCTGGCTTAGGCGCAATGAAAGTCTAAAATAGGCTAAAAGAGGTTATCAATGGGAGAACTGGTTCTGGAAATCAAAGACGTTTCGAACGGTATATTGAAGGATGTTAACCTGGAAGTTGAGAAAGGAGATTTTTTTGTTATCCTGGCTCCTTCCGGTTCAGGCAAATCGACCCTGCTAAATCTTATCTGCAGGATGGAACCCCTTGCATCAGGGAAAATACTTATTAACGGTGTTGATATATATAATATAAGTGATTTCGATAAATGGAAGGCAGCCAACATCGGTTACATTTATGAGGAAAACAATTTGATATCCACTTTGACCGCATACGAGAACGTGGAATTGCCCATGTTGGCGGCCAAGGTCGATAAAGGGAAAAGACATGAACGGGTATTGGTAGCATTAGAGAGTGTGGGGTTAAAGGAAAAGGGAGGTTTTTATCCAAAGAAGTTAAGAATGGAAGAAAAACAAAGGGTGGCACTGGCCAGGACCATAGCAACTGAACCGGCCATAATCCTTGCTGATGAACCTACAGGCAAATTGAAAAAGGAGCAAACGGATAGCCTTATCGGATTAATGGGAGAGCTGAATAAAAAGACTGGCAACACCTTTGTCGTGGCCAGCCATGACCATAGCTTAAAAAGTGCGGCTTCAAAAGTCTTGGAACTGTCACCCTAAATGAGGGGGAGGGAATGGTGATATTCAAGTTAGCCTTTAATAATATAAAAAGAAATCTAAAATTCTACGCGCCGTTTTTGCTGATCCTTATAGTCTTTTCCTTTGTATTTTCCACCCTTCTGGCTTTGTCATTAGGTTCAAGCCAGATTTATAAGAAATCCGGCTCGGAAGAACTGCTGGCTGTATTTGAAAGCAACAGGGCTTGTGTCATGGCAAGCCTGGTGCCCGAAGTTTATAAATCCAGAATAGAGGGTTTACCTCATATTGAGGATATAACCGGGGAAGTAAGACATATTATCGTTTATGCACCTAAGAAAAGCCTGACAATAGCCGGTGTGGAGCCGCATAAGTTCAGAGATTTCAAAGATATCGAGATTTCAGATGCAGAATATGAAGATTTTAAAAAAGATCCGCATGGCGTTATAATAGGGAAAAAAGTACAGAGGCTCTTCAAATGGAAAATTGGAGAATCAGTAACCTTACAGCGAATGAATTTTAACACTCGCGGTGTCTTCAAATTACCCCTTTCCGTTTATAACGGCATGATAATATTCCATAAAGAATATATGCAAAAGCTCGTAAAAAAGGAAGGATATTTTACTGCGATCACCATTAAAATTGACTCCCCTGAAAATAAAACTGAAGTGTCAAAGACCGTTGAACAATTGTTTACAGACCATCCCGCCGGTATTAGTTGTAAATCTGAAACAGAATTCTGGGGAATGACTGAGAAACAGATGGGAGATTTTGGCAAAAATATGCGAACTTTGACCGGTTTATGCTCCCTGTTGCTATTTGCTTTAATTGCAAACGGCGCGGCATTTTGCCTTAAAAACAGGCACAATGAGATCAGGATATTAAGAATGGCGGGGTTCGCCAGGGCCAAAATATTTGCGCTGTTTTTTATCGAACCGGTTCAGGCCGTATTAATATCGGGAATAGGTGGCAGTTTGCTTGCATTTATTATCTGGATAAAGCAGCCGACCATTGGCGGGGAGCATGCCATCGTGCCTCCGGTAGCAGTTACGCCGACGATCGTGATTGCCTCAATATTTTCAATTTTATTTTTTGCTGTAATATCAGTTATTTTAACGGCATATAAAAACTCCGACGGGATGAAGGTCAAATGAATTTGATGCTGAAATACAGTTTGAGAAACATCTTGCGCGATAAGAAAAGCGTAATCGTCAATATAATATTGCTGATAGCGGCGGTGGTAGCCTATATTTTGTTTCCCTCAGCAGCCAAGTCTGCATTCATGGCGATTAAAAAATACGGCTTCAAAGATACGGTCATTATTATGGAAAAGGGTAATTTGAAGCTGGCTTTTTCAAGGGTGGATGAAGAGCTATACCAATTTGTTAAGACTGCTCCTCATGTCAAGAAAAAAGGTGGTGAACCGCTTGTTTCCCCCTATCTCCAGATGTCATCCGTTTTTGGCAACCAGTTTCTGATGCTAAGAGGGATAACGGATATTTTTTATAAGATAAGGGGAGAAACTTTCAAGATAGTTCAAGGAAGAGGCCTAAAGTATAAATATGACATATTAATAGGATTTCTGGTTTCGAAAAGACTGGGCAAACCATTCAAGGTGGGAGACATTCTCTCCCTTGAAAACAGAAAATGGAAGATTGTCGGGATATTTAAGGCAAAGGGGGATCCTGCCGAGTCCGGGGCACTGGTGCGGATGGAAGATTTTAAAGAGGTGTCTGCCAGAGGGACCTATTCATACATCGAAATAAAAGCAGATAGCCCCAAAAACATTCCCAAGTTAAACGGGTATGTCAACATGGCTTTTGAGATGCTTCACGACGAATTTCCGGATTCCCCTGCCATCATGGCCCTGCCGGAAAAACAATATTGGGAAAAACTTGCCAAGATGTTCAAGATGGCCGTTCTGGTTGGCAAGACCAAGGCTGCTGTAATTGTTGTCTGTATGCTCCTTTTTATCATGAATATCTCTCACAGTTTTCTTATGAAAAGAACTGACGAGATACGGATATTGTCCAATAGCGGTGTTCCTAAGCTCGGGATATTTTCCGGCATGCTTTTTGAGATTTTTATTGTATCTATTGTGGCCGGAATCATTGGAGGTGTCATAGCGGTGGCCTGTAGCGGCATGACCGTAAACCTGCAGCTGGCAACCATCATATTGAAAATAAAACCTTCTGCAATCCTAAAAGGAGTGGTATTAGCTATTATCTTAGGGTGTTTTGGGGCTATACTTCCTATTATAAAGTTAAGCTTTTCACATCATCAAAGGTTAAAGGATTGATGCAATGAAAAAATATACGTTTTCATCAATGGTTGCGCTTGTTGTCATGCTTTTATTCTGCAGTATTTCCTTTGCTTCGACCGTTCCGAAAGATATCGTCTTTATGATTGATAACTCCGGAAGCATGAAAAAAGGAGATCCCTTTTTTATGACCAAGGATGCGCTAAACGAGTTTGTAGAAAAACTACCCGATGATACACAGGTCGCGGTTCTGATTTTCGATCATCGCATTAATCTGGCGGTTCCGTTGACAACGATCTCTGAAGCGACAAAGGAAGACATACTGGCGAGTTTTGACAATATTGACTATCGAGGCATGTTCACTAACATTCCTGCTGCCATGGAGCGGGCGATCTATGAATTAAAGACCCAGGGGCAGGAAGAATCCCAAAAATCGATCATATTCATTACCGACGGGATTGTAGACACCGGCGATAAACTTCGCGATATAGACAAGACCAGATGGCTGCGGGAAAATCTATCCGAAGATGCCGCCAATCATGGGATTAAGATATTCGGCATTGCATTTACCGATTTGGCCGATTTTGAACTAATCCAGTCCCTGGCACAAAAAACCAAAGGCCAGTACTTTCGAGCATTTATTCCCGAAGAGATCCCCGACATATTTTTCCAGATTCATCAACTCATCATGAGCATGAAACCAGAATCGGTCGAGACGGTCAGTCCGCCGTTAACGGTACCTCCTCTAGTATCGGAAGAGCCTCCCAAACCCGAAATAGAAAAATCACCTATATATGTAACCGAGGCGCCAGAGCCCACACCCACTCCGGTTAAATCGAAAAAATTAAACTTGCCGATCATCATACTGATCGTTCTGGCGGTTTTCGCTGTAATAGCAGTGTTTTTCCTGTTTTGGTTCCGACGGAAGCCGAGCATCACCCTCCCATTGGCCGAGGATCGTGTTGGTGTAACCGACGAACTCCTTCCTGAAGCTTCACTTAGGGATGTGAGCGGGGTTACCGAGCAGGGCATTTTTAAAATCAGCAAAAAGGTGACTAAGATCGGCCGTAAAGACCGAATCAATCACATTGCTGTCGATCAAGACACCATCAGCCGCCAACACGCTATCATAGAATATAAGAATTATTCTTTCTGGATTATTGACCAAGGCAGCTCAAACGGCACTTTTTTAAACGGTAAGCAGATTGTCGATGAAATGCGGCTTAATCACGGCGACACGATATCCTTTGATATCTATGAGTTTGAGTTTGTTATGCCGGGAATGGAGTTTGATGAAACCGTTGTGGATAAAACCGTTTTTCGACGTGCCCATGACCCAAAAGAAGATTAGCGATAATTTCTGTAATGTTTTGCCACAAAAAGCACAAAGTCCATTAAGGTATCCTGACAAGGCGGAAACCTACGTCATAGATCTTTTGCCCGGAGGAGACCGCACCGCGACAGGCTGAGCGGCAATGACGGGCATGGCAGTCCCATCCACCACCACGGACTGTGCGGTCAATGCCCGAGGCAGGTCCCTGAGGGTCGGTTATCTGATCGGGAGGGTATTCCCCATACCAGTCCCGGCACAACTCAGAGACATTGCCATGCATATCGTACAGTCCCCAAGCATTGGCGTTTTTTTGGGCAACAGGATGAATTGTCTTGGCTGAGTTGCCACTGAACCAGGTAACGTTAGCCGGGTTGGAGTCATGAGAGTACTCAAGCGCCGTTATCCCGCCGGAGGCAAACGCTGTGGTACTCCCGGCCCGGCAAGCATACTCCCACTCGGCTTCGGTTGGGAGCCTGTATTTGTCGGCTCCTTCCAACTGGTTAAGTCTCCAGATAAATTGCTGTGCATCATTCCAGGATACCTGTTCAACAGGGCAATTATCTCCGCAACCATTGAAGAAAGAAGGGTTATTCCCCATCACAGCCGTCCACTGCCCTTGTGTCACCTCAGTAATCTGTATGTAAAACCCCTGGGTCAATGTCACCTTGTGTTGTATCTCATTATCGTACCTGCCACTTTCCTCTTCAAGGCTCCCCATTGTGAAGGTGCCCGGTGATATGTAGACGAATTTCATGCCGTTCGGGCCGGTAAAGGTCTTTTTGCCAGGAACTGCCTTTGCTTTGGTTTTGGCTTTTACTAGAGCCGTTTTCTTAGCTTCAGCCTTTGCCCTGGCTTCAGCTTCGGCCGTTTTCTTAGCTTCTGTTTTTTTCTTAGCTTCAGCCTTTGCCCTGGCTTCAGCTTCGGCCGTTTTCTTAGCTTCTGTTTTTTTCTTAGCTTCAGCCTTTGCCCTGGCTTCAGCTTCGGCCGTTTTCTTAGCTTCTGTTTTTTTCTT
>JAYEFV010000061.1:0-5296 GCA_034658755.1 Thermodesulfobacteriota bacterium
ATCAGAAAACAGATTATCAGGTTTTTTGTCTCACCACCTTTCTTGTGCCCCATGACAGGGGGAAGAAAATAAATAAGATCAAAGAGGCTTTGAAAGCCGGCGAAAAGATCATTGTGGTCTCTACCCAGCTTATCGAGGCCGGTGTAGATCTCAGTTTCAAATTAGTTTACCGTGATTTTGGGCCGTTGGATTCCATCGTTCAGGTGGCCGGGAGATGCAACCGCAACAACGAATACGGCGAACTTGGCGGGCAGATGCGGTTACTGAAACTTGTCAACGCGAACCATGGGGGAAAACCCTATCATGCTTATGTTTATAAGCAGATCCTTGCTCAACACGCAGAGCAGACGCTAAAACAAGATGTCTATGAAAGCAAGGATTTCTCGGATCTTTCGGCAAATTACTTTGAAAAATTCGAGTTTACTGACAAAGCCGGGAAACTTCTGGCAGCGATTTGTGATTTGAATTACGACGATGATTGCCATTCCCAAATACCCGTCGATAAATTTAAGCTGATAGAGGAATATAGCGAAGAAACCTTCTTTATTTTGGTAACACCTGAAGCAGAACAAAAAATGGAGCTACTGCTCGCATATAAGGAGCAGCTTCAGGAAAAAGGGCTTTCAACAGAAGAGAAAGAGACTCGGCTCTTTGAAATAGAGAAATTAAAAGCGGCATTGAAAACCTGTCAGATTTCCTTAAGAAAGCGAGAGCTTGAAGCTTACAATGATTCGACGATTATAGAGGAGAAAGAGCGATACAAATTTATTTCACATGATAATCAAATGAAATATGCTTATGACCAGGATATTGGTTTTTTAACCATTCCTAAGACCGAAATCTCCTCCACGATTTCATTTTGAAAAGGAGCAAGGGGAATCAGTGCATAAGGCAAAATCCCAACCTATGGAAACTTTATGCAAAGAAGTTTAAAAACAAAAATAGGCAGAGAATCCGTAAGCCGCTGATTGGGTTATACTATGATAGGCACGGTTATTTCCAAAAATGGTAAAGAAATACGATTAACGGCGGAACGATGGTCTCATATTGTCGAGGCTCATGATTATATGGCCGGCAATCAGGATATGGTTTTTGAGACCTCAGAAAATCAGGATTCCATAATTGATGGCGGGAAAGATGAATTGATTGCAGTTAGGCATTATGTCCATACATCAATTTCCGAAAAACACGCTGTTGTGATATATAAAGAACAACAAAATGATGGGTTTGTGATAACAACTTTTATGACTTCAAAACCGGAAAAGATCAGCAAAAAGGGGGTATTATGGAACAGGCAAATATTATAGAGTCTATTCCCTATCTTCTGAAAATGCCATCCAAGCGGATATGGATTGATTATGACGACGAAGCGGATGTCCTCTACATAAGCTTCAGGAAGCCTCAGCAGGCAAATGACAGCGTCATGGAAGAAGATATTATTTCCCACTACCATAACAAAGAGCTTGTCGGTTTAACAATACTGCATGCAAAATCAAGGGGTTGAATCTATATGGAAACGGCAGAATTACTGCAAGATAATTTTGAAGAATCCGGATATTCTCTGACCGCCACCCATCTCTTGGAATATCTATTCTGTCCCAGGTTTACGTATTTTGAGTATGTGCTAAATATCCCACAGCATGAAGAGAAACGCTTTAAGGTGGAAGTCGGCCGGAAAATTCACGAAAGGGCACGAAAAGTTAATCCTGATTATCTCAGGAAAAAGGTCGGGGTAAAGGATAAGCAAAGTGATGTTTATCTTTCCGGGAGAATGGGAATTCGGGGGATTGTTGATGAAATTCTTTTTTTGGACGATGGGACGGCGGTCCCTCTGGATTATAAATATGCTGAGTATAAGGACAGAACATTTAAAAACCACCGATTCCAGCTTGTATTCTACGCACAGCTCATAAAGGACAATTTCCATGTTCCGGTTAACCGTGGGTTTATTGTTTACACGCGCAGTAAAAATAAGTTGGTCGAAGTGCCCATTCAACAAAAAGATTTTAATGAGCTTGAAAAAATTGTTGGGGATCTTTTGGATATAATTCAGAAATGCCGTTACCCTAAACCGACCCGATATAAAAGGAGATGTTTGGATTGTTGTTACAGAAATATTTGCGAAAGAACAATTTAAACAAATATCCTATATGAAATTAAAAGGTTAACTGTACTATGGTGAGCCTGAAATCCATGAATCATTGGCACATAATGACCGAATGTGTCCAAATATCGATCTTTGAAAATTTGTTTAACAGACAAATATTACTGCAAAAATTACGAAATCGAGATTGAAGAACGGAATCCATTAAAACAAGGATTGAAACTTAAATCTGCGTTCATCCGTGTTCATTCGCGGTTTCCTGCATTAAGGATTTAGCGGTTTAAATATTTTTTGAGCCTGCGATAGAAGTTTTCATGGGTTCCAAATGCATACAGGTAGAGATGATTTTCCACAACTTCATAAGCAAGGAGGACTTGTTCTTGCATGGATTGGAATTTGTATACCCGAATTCCGCCTAAATCACCGCTTTTAAGGTGGCCTGTTTCCGGCTCTTTTACAATTGTTCGAATCGCTTCATCCAAATCTCTGATTCGATTCTTATGCAACTTCTTTTTTTGTTTGGCGAAAATCGGTGATTGAGTGATCTCTGCGATTTCTTTCATTCACCCTCATCAAAAACATACGGCGTTCCCATGCCGGTTTGTATTTGTTCTTTTCCAATGAGGAGGTCCTGGATGAAAGGCAGAGGCAAATCGGGATTTTCCTCTACGATTTTACCAATCTGCGCCCAGTATTCGATTTGACCGGCGATGGATCTTTTAAATATTTTTGATTTAATGCGGGCTTGTGCTATTAGCTCGTCGGATATTTTTACGGCTGTCGGCATAATGATGGTCCTTTTTGGATGTTATGGTTGCATAATATTTCATTTCAATTCTATTTGCAACCAATAATTCTATTTGGTGCTATTCACAAACACGGGTTTCATTACAATGAATTCCCCTAAATAACTTTCACTTTCACGCTACAAGGTCTACCTGTCGGCTGAAGAAGAACTGGCAACTGAGATCACCAAAGAGCGCAAAATCTTAACAAAAAATCCTAGTTGTCGTTCGGGCACTAAATAGCTGCTTATAAAAAAGTCTGTATCCACTTTTTAAACATAACATCCTGGATTTGGTAAACTTTGTTTTTAGACACGATATCTCTTCTTATCAGCACCTCTAAGGCCCGTGCAACCTGAGAACCGGCTTTAAGGTCAACGGATTGGATCGCCTTGGCATAAAAAATCTCTTCACCTTTAGTGGAGAGTATCAATTTAAGTGTTTTTTTCTGGTTAATGGTCAGTGATTCCCAAAGATTTAAAAATTCATGATAGTGCCTTTGCAGGATTTTAATTTCAACCTGATTTAATGTTTCAACCGAAAAATCATCTTCATCCCATAAAAAATAAAGAAACTGTTGGACATACATAGGATGATTTTCGCATCGGTTTATCACCGCTTTAATGATATCCGGATTCAGCTCCGCCCCCTTTTTCGCAAACAGCCTGCTAACCCACGGCAAATAATCTTTAGTGAATATTTTATCAAGCGGATAACTTGCCGCCAACTTATAAAACGCTCTATTTTTATCATTAAAAATTTCAGACAAGATATGGCGTTGACTTCCGCAAAAAATATAGGATATATTCTGGTGTAGTTGTATATTTTTACGAAGCCGTTTTTCAAACCCCTGTTGTCCATAATTGGCAATCTCTTGAAATTCATCAAAAACGACAACCAATTTACGCTTTTGGGATAATCGATGGAGCATTTCCATCACGCTATCGAGCATTGTCATATCGTAGCCCGATTCAAAGGAAATGGAAAGACTTGACGGTGTGCCTGCAACAGGATCGATAGACCACCCGATTTTTACATTTCTAAGGGAATTTTTTATAAGGTTTACTAATCTTTCTATTTTAGACTCTATCTGGCTTAAACTTGACAGGACAGCAGATATGAATTCTCTTTCGGACAAGGTCCCATATAAATCGACATGCAGCGTGTCGATTTTAGGCTTTTGACGCTGTGCCTTTTTAAAGACGTTAAAGATCAAAGAAGTTTTTCCATACCTTCGATGAGAAAAAATAAGCACATTTTGAGAATTTTTGATAAAATTCATCAAATCGGCTATTTCTGTTTTCCGATTACAAAAAGCAGCACCCGTTACAATCGTTGTATAGCTAAAAGGGTTTTTCATGATTTATATTCGGTTAGTAATAAATTGCGAATTGATCATATATTTATTGTTAGTAACTTCGTGTGTATAATAAATTAATTTAATATGTATTGTCAACACTTTTGTAATTATAATTCAGTGGATAGGGAACGGGGATGGGTTGAAGTGGTCTTTGATGCCGAAAAGCCTTAGAACTCGATACTTACTGAATACTTTCGACTTCTTCCCAATAAATATCAAACTTGTCTTGAGCATGGCTTTTTAATCGATTTATATTTTCAATATCTTTGGCCTTACGAATATTTTTGGATATCATCCTTAGAGAATAAAGATATTTGTTTCGCAAATCCGGCCCTGCTTTATGCGCTTCAAGATGGTTTTTCATTTTTTCAATCATATGGTTAAGCATCGTTAACACGGTTATGCGATATTGTTCTGTCTTTTTTTCAACAATGATATCATTATAGATTTTAATTTTTTTGTATAATTCCCGTGCTTCTTCCACCATGTCATAAGGTTGAGATGTTGATAAAATCTGTTTTAGTCTGTCAAAACTTGTTATTATATTTGATTTGTTTTTTAATTCGGGAAGGTTTTTTGTAAACGTTTCAATGGATTCGGTCAAAGTTACCCAAATATCCAGATGCTGGGTATAAAATTCTGATAAAATCTTTACATCATCAACCAATTTAAGAATTTGGTCACGATTAATATAAAAAGCATTTATCAAGGAAAACGAATCGAGTTTGGCAGATATCTTGTTAATCAGAGACAATCCACGATCGATTTGTTCTTTGCCGGGAAAATATGGCTTTTTTTATTTATTCTAAAATGAATTTTCAATTCTTGCGTGAGCCAAAAAATATTTTGCAAAATCGAAAATTCAGACCATTCATGCCGTTCTTTTACATATTGAATAAATTCATCTAAAACAACCTGTCCATGTGTTTCAATCTGGTTTTTAATATAATACAACAATCGGTCTTGCTGTTTTGAATGATTATTTTCAAAACCAAATGAAAGCTGCCGGGGCCCTAATTCTATATCTTTAATATCTTGATTTTTCAT
>JAYEFV010000062.1:0-5271 GCA_034658755.1 Thermodesulfobacteriota bacterium
TCCGGATGCGGACCGGATCGGTGTTATGGTAAATCACAACAACTCCTGGCAGTTTCTGACCGGCAATGAAATCGGAATAATACTGACAAACTATGCGATTTCAAAATACAAATCAAAGGGGCGGCTCAATCAAAACAGTGTCATCATTAAAACGGAGGTCACCACATCGTTGATCCAAAAGATAGCTGATGAAAATGGTGTGCAGTGCATCGCAGATCTTCTGGTTGGTTTCAAATACATCGCAGATGTGATAAATAAGATTGACACAGAAGGTAAAATCAACGATTTTATCTTTGGTTCTGAAGAAAGCCACGGATACATCACCGGAAATTACGCTCGTGATAAAGATGCGGCCTGTGCTGCCATCTGGTTAGCCGAACATGCCGCTGAATTAAAAAAGCAGCAAAAAACCTTGCTGGATGATCTCAACAATATCTACGCAACATACGGCTATTGTCACAATTATCTGACCGAAATCCGGTTATTAGGTGCCAGGGGTATGGAGCAGATTGCACATATCATGGATCATCTGAGAAATACAAAAATCGAATCATTTGGCAACTTCATTGTCAACGAAAGACTTGACCGCTGGCAGGGAGAGCCACAACCCCACCTGTCAAAAACGGATACTTCTGCCAGAAATGCGTTGATTTATTATATCGACAACTTGCCGAATACTGGAAGTATCAGGGTCACGGTACGACCCTCCGGCACCGAGCCGAAAATAAAAATGTATTTCGAAGTGGTCGGAAAGCCGTGCACTTCGGAAAAATTGGAAGGCGAAAAAAAGAAAATTACCGCCATTCGGAGTGAGCTGGAAAAACTGTTTATGCAATATTGTTATAAACTCCTGGATGTGGATTTTCCGGACCGGGGATTTCTGCTGTTCTGGCAGTTGCCGCTGGATGACAAGCTGAAGTATTTTGAAATCGAAGATGAAATCGCAAATTTAAAAGATGTTTCCGATGCTCAGGCCAGAAAAGCTGAACTGGACAAGCTGCTGTTATTTCTGGGAGCCAATCCCATCAAAAAAGTTGATAATGCGTTCAGGGAGAAGTATGGGGCGGGTATTTTGCAATATCTGGCGATAGCTTAAAAAGGATAAGAATTCCCTTTTTAAAGCAAAAAAACTGAGGTAGAAGCAACCTCATCTTGAGAATAACTGGAGGGGGAACCGATACATTGCCTTTCATGCCGTATCTTTCTTTGACCTCATTATAGATAAAGTCAAAATCCATATAAGAATTGACTTTCCTCAAGATATGATCTTTACGAACGCGCTGGTCGAGATTTGCCCCCAATCCCCCTAAATAAAGCTTTCAACCCTTACTTTTTATTCTTCAGCAAGGCCTCGAGATCAGCGAACGGCCTGTAGATAGAGGGTGGCTCCTGCTCGTCGTCCGGCGTTGCCTCGCCATACGCTTCGGCGACCTCATATCGCGAGTGCTCATTGTCGTGACAGTAGATACACAACAACTCCCAGTTGCTGCCGTCAGGTGGATTGTTATCGTGGTTGTGATCCTTATGATGAACCGTGAGCTCTCGAATTCTCTTGCCTGAGAATTCACGCCCGCACCTTGCACATATTTTCGGAAACATTTTGAGCGCTCGCTCTCGATAGGTCTTCTCCAGACGCTCCCGGTCCTGCCGGGCCTCGGCTATAATCTGATTCATTCTGTGGGTCTTTGTGCGCGTCTTCTTCGATGACATGCGGGTATCCTCCAACCAATCAACCACTAGTGAATAAAGTGAATGTTCAAGCGCCTCTTGTTTGTTTACGATCATTTAGGATTATATCATATGTCTCCCACTTCAATGGTTGTAACTAAACCGGCAAGCCTACAGTTTCAAATCCGGATCTTTGACCGCTTCTATGATTTCTACAAGAGAGCTTTTTCCTTCAAAATAGGACTTCCGATTCTGCCTGAACGTTTATCTCATTCAATTCTTTTTAGCCCCATTAATCAGATAGATAGTACTCTACAGTTGAAACAACTCTGATTTTTTTAATGTGGGGATTATTTTTGTCCCTATTATTAATTGAAAATTGCCCTTGTCTTGCCTTTTTTATTTTTCCTAACTTACTGTTAGAATCCTTTGCGAATTTCTCGGCAACTTCTCTTGCTTTAGTTGTGGCCTCCTCCACCATGATGGGTTTAATTTCATTCAATCTCGTGAATAAGTATTCAGTGGAATTTTGGTAGCTATGACTTGTAAAAGCAATTCCTTTTTTTCCAAGCGCTGCCAATTTATTCATTGTCGCTCTGACATCTTTAATCTTCTTCGAATAAACCGTAATTGTTTGTGTGGCGGTATATCTAAATTCAATTTTTGATTTTTCATAGCCTTGGGAAAGTTTATCGATAATACCGGGAGGAGATACGGTTATTTCTTGTTTTTCAAATCCATTGTCTTTTAAAAAACCAACGATTTCATTTGTATCTTTTTCAATGGATGCGTACAACTCTGCTAAATCATTGTTTGCGGATGAAAAATGGATAGGCCATAAAGCAACATCAGCAGGATATTCTTTTTCTGAAAGCCCTTTTACGGTTACTGTACGTTCATACTCTTTAAACTTAATGGCACTAGACCCTAAAAAAAACCCCAAAAAAGCCAGGCCCAATAAAATACAGACACCTAGAATTAATGCACTTTTATGATTTCCTTCCTGCATATATTTCTCCTTTTTGCGTGGTTCGCTGCGCATCACCAGCGTGGTGTGGAGCGCAGAGGAATACACGTCGGTGTATGCATGCGCTTGTTGTGTCATCTATCTCATATAGTACCCGGACACTCTCCATTTTGCGTCCTTATCCATCATCGGAGTAACGGTCTCGATTGCAGATTTCTTGTTCTCAAACGAGGTCTCAAACTGAATGACCACGTACTCCCCGTCTGGAGCACCGGACAACGAAGTCTTGTAAGTCTTGCACTTGACCTTTCTGGAAATCAGTTTTCCTAAGGGCTTCCTTACAGCTTGCAAAGATTGCTCCCATTGTTGTTGTTTGACGGCGTTCTTGAAGTATTGAACCGCTTCCTTCCAGCTCTCCACATATTTTCCGTCGTCAACCATTGTGAGCCATTCTTCCGCTGCGGCGACGGCAGCTTTTTCCTTCTCGGAGTCCCCTGCGGCAACAACGCCGACGGATAGCAACAGGAAGAGGCCGAGTAGACTTACGATGTTACGAACCATTTCTTGTCTCCTTTTCATTATTTGGCGTCATATCTTAAACTTAATGGGCGCGAGATGAGCTGCACCCACGACTTGGGGAAAATGACGACAGCCCCTTTATGGTATTATTTATCGTTCCCTGGTTTGACGGATATTTTAAACGTTTTATCTATAATCTCAAGATGCCCCTATGGCCAGATCTCCGTTCACCGCCCATATATAAAATAGAAACTTATAATTTGAAAGGATGTCCCGGAATTTCTCAAGCTGTGTTTCAACAAGTTGAATTAAACCATTGACAACCGTCACGTGACAGATTACAATGCATACATGATAAAAACATTTGCCGATAAAGAGACACAACAGCTTTTTATAACAGGCAAATCAAAACGTCTGCCCACTGACTTGGTCAGGAGGGCCGTACGGCGGTTGGAATATATCCATTATGCAATAACCCTGAATGACCTCAGGGTACCTCCAAGCAACCGGTTACACGCCTTAAAAGGAGATAGAAAAGGGCAACACTCAATATCGATCAACGAACAATGGCGAATCTGTTTCCGTTTCATTGAAGGCGATGCCTACGATGTTGAAATAACCGACTACCATTGAGGAATAGAACAATGACTGTATCAAACACAATAAAAAGGGAACTCTCCCCAACGCATCCTGGCGAAATGCTCAGAGAAGATTTCATGCCGGATTTCGATCTGAACGCAACTTCAATGGCTACGGCCTTGGGTGTATCACGTCAGACGATCAATGAGCTTTTAAGAGAACGACGTGCCATAACACCAGTCATGGCATTGAGACTATCTCGTCTTTTCGGGAATTCTCCCGAATTCTGGATGAACGCACAACATTCTTGGGATTTGTGGAATTCCGAACAACGTTTCTTCAAAGAACTCTCTCAAATTCAGCCTCTAAATGCTGCATAATCTGAGGATTGTTCCCAACCCTTTTGATTCTCATGTCATATGTGCCCAACGCAGCGTGAGATGAGCTGCACCCCCGACTTGGAGAAAATGACTATAGCCATTTCGCGATATTATTTGTCGTTCCCTTGCTTAACGTAAATTTAAAATGTTTTACCTATTATATCAAGATGTTCTTTTGGCCCGATCTCCCATTCACCTTCCCCAGGTAAAATAGAAACTTATTATATTAGGGTGTCCTGAAAGTTCACTATCTTAACAAAGCCGAAGTAAAATATCCCGGAACAAAAATGCGATTGGTCTATGAAATCGGAGGATATACCTCCCGCAATTATTCCGAAGGTGTTAGGTGATCTTCCCAGAAGTAAGGTGACCTGAATTTACAATTGTTTGATGGTATATTTTTTAAACACCCAGCGACGCTACTAAACGGCTCGACGTAAGGAGCGTCCAACTTCAGCCGCTGGTTCGCCCGGTTTTTACTGCTTGTTTAATTTTCTTTGGATCACGGCGTAAGTCGAGAACTCTCCATACTACAACTATCGTTTCCCCTTCAATCCGGTAGTAAATGGCATAAGGAAATCTTTTGGCCAGCATTCGGTGATAGCCAAAGAACTTTGGATGAATTCCCCCATAGAGCATCAAAGAGTCAATGTCAGAAAATAGAGAGTTGAAAAAATACTCCCCCAGTCCTTCCCCTTGTTTTTCATAGAATAATCGTCCTTCGTATAAATCTTCCAAGGCAGTAGAGAGTAATTTGATTTTCATTCAAATCTTTTCCGAAGTTCTTTTTTTGCATCTTTCCAATCCACAATCTTCAATTGATCTGATTTAAACTGATGCTCTGTTTCCCGCAAAGCTTTTTGATGCCAGTTGGGAGATTCAACCTCTTCATCCTCTCTTGATAGGTCTTCCCAAATGGCCTCCATCACCTTCAGCTTTTCTTCTCGGGAAAGATGTTTTATTTCTATGGTGTTTTGCATGAAATAACTTCCTTTTATTATTCATTTTTATAATTTTTTTTACAATTATCACAGATCTTGGTGAGAGTCAAATTCTCATCGAGGGTCGGACCTGACCCCCAAAAGGAGTTTTTAAGCTAATAGTATTCAAAAAAAATCCTTAGACCTATTATTTTTTACCCCAAATAGCATGTTTAGG
>JAYEFV010000063.1:0-5255 GCA_034658755.1 Thermodesulfobacteriota bacterium
ATAAACGCTGACAATATCTATGGCTGTGGTTACAAAGGGACCGGTTGCCACGGCAGGATCGACATTTATCCTTGCAAACCCCATGGGCACTAAAGAACCTACCAGGGCAGCAACAGACATGGAACTGATCACGGCAAGTCCAACGGATATGGCAACTTGAAACGTACTGTATCGAACCTGGGCCACCAAACCAACCAAAAACCCATAAACCACACCCAGTATAAAACCGATGGCAAACTCCTTTAAGACTACTGACCAGGCATCTCTAATGTCAAGACGTCCAGTTGCAAGACCCCGCACAACAATGGTGGAAGTCTGGGTGCCGATATTGCCGCCCATACCCATGATGACCGGAATAAAGGCCGCAAGATACGCAAACTTTATTAAACTTCCTTCAAAGTGGCCTATAATAAAAAATGCAACAATGCCACCGATACAACTTGCAAACAGCCACGGCAGGCGAATTCTTGTACTTCTAAAAACAGTCTGTGTTTCGACAAACTCCTCGCCGCCCACACCAGCCATTTTTAAAATATCTTCCGTAGCCTCTTCTCTGATGATATCGATAACATCATCCACCGTGACAATACCCATTAACTGGTTTGTGTCATCTACTACCGGTACCGCAAGAATATCATAACGGGCAACTATTTTTGCCACCTCTTCCTGGTCCATGCTGGTCTGAACGGAAAACACATCCGTTGTCATGAAGTTTTTAATGGGTGTTTCAGGTGGAACCACGACAAGTTGCCTCAAAGAACTAACGCCCACCAGTTTGCCATTTTCATCTACCACATAAAGATAAAACGGCATCTCCACATCCAGATGTTCTTTCTGAAGCGACTCGATGGCTTCCCTGGCAGTTGTATTTTCTCGCAAGGCAATAAAATCAGGAACCATGATGCCGCCGGCAGTATCATCTCCATAGTGAAGCAGACCTTCAACCTCTTCGGAACTCTCTTTTTTCATCCTTTCTATAATGGCGTCAGACCTTTCCTCGGGCAAACGTCCTAACAGGTCGGCCACATCATCGGTGGGCATGTGTTCAAAAATCTCAACCACGTCATCAAGTTCAATGCCTTTATTAAGCGCAAGAAAAGTATCTTCATCCAGATCACTGAAGAGGGCGCCCTTTTGCTCGATCTCCTCTATCATTTCAAAGAGCTTATGCTGGTTGGAAAGTGACAAAGAACGGAACACCACAGACAAATCTGCCGCATGTGTCTTGTTAACGATCTTTCGGAGATGAGTTAAAGCATTCCGTCTCAGCAATCTTTTGATGCTATCGATAAGTATTTTAGTGCGGTCACTTTGCATAGGATAATATGGAATTATTTGATAATTTTTATAACAGATTGATTACGTAAATCCCCAAGCCATGATTGAAATTTTTTTTCAACAATTTCATTAAAGAGTATTTTTTCGATCTCAGGTGACACCTCTTCCAGAGGCTTTCCCGAAGTTTTTACAATCTCTTTAACAAAAAAAATCTGAAATCCCTGGTCTGTATCGAGTACAGAGGTAAACTCACCTGCCTTCATCTCTTTTATGGCATTTCGCAACTGCGGAGAAAGCTCATCAAGCCCGAACAAGCCCAGATCACCCCCCTCAACACCCAGAGACGACTCGGAATAGCTCTTGGCCGTGGTTTCAAAAGCTTTCCCCGCGTTTAATTCTGTTAAAATCTCATCCATTCTCGCTTTAATCTTAAGCTTTTCCTTTTCATCAGTAAATGAAGGAACTTTTATAATTATGTTGTAAAGATGATATTTTTTCTTCCCTCCATACTTATCTTGGTGGTTTTCGTAATAAGACGTTATGTCCTCTTTTGTAATTACAATCTTGGATTTTACTTTAATGTTAACGAGTCTTGTCCTGAGTATCTGTTCCTTTGTCCGCTCACGATACTCTTCCATTGTTAAGCCATCCTTAGACAATGCTGCTCTTAGATCTTCATCCGTATAAAAATTCGCTTCTTTAATCCGTTCAATGGTTTGATCTATCTCTTGTTCATCTATACTAATTTTAAAGCGTTTTATCTCCTGATCTTTAAGTTTTTGATCGATGAGCTGGTTGAGCACATCCTCCCGAACCTTGAAGAGCATCTTATGCTCTTTGTCGGTTGAATAACCCAGTGCTCTGATTCTCTCTGCATACGGTTTAAACGATCGGTTCAGTTCAAAAAGTGTAATAATATCGTTATTAACTATTGCTACAATTCGATCAACGACTTCTGCACTTTCCCCTTTAGCAACAAAGGGAAAACCAAACGTTGAAAAATAAAGAGTGTATATTATGCAATAAACCAAACCCGTAAAACGTTTGCACATCATTATAATAACCTGCAAGTTAGTTCGCTTCGCTCATCCCGCTATATATCGGAATAAAATTTTAAAGAGGCTGAATTCGTTTACGAACCGATGATTTTCTCCCACTGTGCTTTATTAATTTCAATGATATATTCTTTTTGAAGCTTTTTTATCCAAGGCGTATACGCTTCTTCGATCTTTTTCCTGCGTAAATTTTTTATTATGGTTTCATTTATATCTTTTGACACCTCTTGCATATCCGGTGACAAATTATCGTTTTTGTGATGCGCTTCATAATACTTGGATATATCATCGGGTGTTACTACGATCTGATCACCCAATTCTTTGGCAACAACCTTCTCCATGAGCAAACGAGCCTCTAATCTCTTTTCCCATGAATGGTAAGGCACAGCATATTCGAGTAAAATCTGATCGAATACATTTTCGGGATAATCCTGTTTTATATCTTCAATAGCCTTTTTAACTTCTGCATCGGCAATCTTAATGCCGATATCTTTAGCCCTTTGCAGTAGAATCATCTCCTCGGTTATCTGCTTAACAAACCTCAATTGAGCTTCTTTGACAGCGGCAGGTTGCCGCATTGCACTGTGTGAATAAGAGGCTTTGACAATCTCAAAAGCCCTGTTGAAATCAAGAACTGTTATAACACTGTCTCCGACCCGGATGAAACATTCATCACCGTCTTTAGATTCAGAATCAGCACACCCGGCTAAAGTGTAAATGATCGATAAAAAACCGATTAGAACCATACGCTTGTTAAAATATTTTATCATTGAAAAACTATGTTTTAGCGTCAAAATCACTTAAATTTCTGATCGTTAACATGTTGCATGATTTCTTTCAAGATATTTTTAGTTTGAGTCAACAGACCGGCTCTATTTGTTTTTGAAAGCTCGGCTTTTAGCACATGGTCTCTGGTGAACTCAAATTGCCTGCTTCCGGAAACAATCATATCGAGAACTCCCGCAGGATTTTTTTGGTGAGCTTCCGAAAAATAAAGGGAAAGCTGCGATCCTCTCAGATCAAGCCGTTTCACGCCGGCCTTTATGGCCAGTACCCTGAGCATAATTTTTAAAAGTAGATTTGAAGTCTCAACAGGCAAAACACCGAAGCGATCCACCATCTCTATTTTAAAATCAGCAATTTCATCCACCTCTGTTATCTTTGCCAGACGACGGTATGCTGAAAGACGCTGGTCGATATCTTGTATATACGATTCAGGTATTGAAGCAGGCAGAGCAATGTTAATTTCCGGTTCCAGACTTTCTTGAACCTCCTCCCCTTTCAACTCTGCCATTGAGTTCTCCATCAGTTTAAGGAACATGTCATAACCGACTGCGGCAATATGACCGGACTGGGAAGCTCCCAGAATTGTCCCTCCTCCTCTTATTTTCAAATCACTCATGGCAATTTGAAAACCGGATCCAAGATCACTATGCTCCATCAATACCTTCAGACGTTTTCTGGCATCCTTACTCAATGTGCTTTCATGGGGTATAAAAAGATATGCATAAGCCTGTTCATCAAGCCGCCCCACACGACCCCGTAATTGGTAAATTTGAGCCAGTCCGAATCTATCCGCCCGATTGATTAATATTGTGTTGGCGGAAGAAATATCAAGACCTGACTCTATTATAGAAGTGCAGACCAATAAATCTATCTCTTTGTTCATAAAACGAAGCATTACATGCTCCAGCACATCATTATCCATACGACCGTGGGCCACATCAAGCCTGACCCCGGGTACCAGTTCCTGCAAATGCTTTGCCATAGCCCAAATACTATGAATGTTGTTATGAACAAAAAATATCTGGCCGTTTCTGTTTAACTCATTGAGTATGGCTTCTGAAATAACGGCATCATCTATTTCAGAAATATATGTGATAATAGATTTGCGATGTTCAGGCGGAGTTGAAATTACACTGATGTCACGTATTCCCATCAAAGACATGTGGAGCGTTCTTGGAATTGGAGTAGCGGTTAAGGCAAGAACATCCATTGTACTTCTTATTTTTTTCAGCTTCTCCTTATGTTTGACGCCGAAACGCTGTTCTTCATCAAGCACGAGAAGTCCCAGGTCTTTAAATGCCACATCTTTCTGAAGCAGCCTGTGAGTTCCAATGACAATGTCTATCTTACCTGCTTTAAGATCACCGATAATCTCGCGCTGCTCCCGTAAGGAACGGAATCTGTTCAAACACGCAACATTAACCGGGTAGCGCTCAAAACGGCCGGAAAACGTTGCAAAATGTTGTTCTGCAAGTACAGTGGTCGGCACAAGTATGGCAACCTGTTTGCCGTCACTGACGGCCATAAGCGATGCGCGCAAAGCAACTTCAGTCTTACCATATCCCACATCACCACATACCAGTCTGTCCATTGGAATGAATGCTTTCATATCATTGAGAACGTCTTCAATGGCGTTAAGTTGGTCTGATGTCTCCTCGTAAGGAAAACCTGCTTCAAAATCAAAAAAATCAGTATCTACTTCCCTGAAAGCATAGCCATGCTTAATCTTACGCTCGGCGTAAAGTTTCAAGAGTTCTCCGGCGATCTTCTCCACCGATTTTTTTACCCTGGCTTTGATCCGATCCCATGATTTGCCGCCCATTTTATCAAGAACAGGCTCGATACCATCCACCCCTATGTATTTCTGAACCATGCTCATGCGATCTACAGGCAGGTAGAGCTTGTCATCATCTTTATAGACAATCAAAAGAAAATCATTGCTCGACCCGTTCAGTCTCAATTTTACCAGACCGTTATACTGCCCTATTCCGTGTTCAACGTGAACGACAAGGTCCCCCTTTTTCAAATCTTCGAATGCAAGAAGCTCAATTTGAACCTTTTGCATCTGTTTTCTTCTACGGCGATGTTTTGACCCAAATATTTCATAATCTGTAATGATAGCCAGAAATTCAGCAG
>JAYEFV010000064.1:0-5245 GCA_034658755.1 Thermodesulfobacteriota bacterium
GATCGAATTTTAGTGAGGGAAGAAATATGTTATATTATATTACCATACTGATAATTTTCTTAGTGCTCGGATTTGTCGGTATCATCCTATTTAAAAAAATTACATATTTTCAGACACAAAAGAAAAAGCTACAAGAAAAGGAGTCTGAGTTTATAAATAAACTTTTTACTGAAGCTGACCTGAAGTCTGCTCAGTACTTCCAGACAGGTGACTTTATCGAAAACCACACTGTTAATTCTGAGAAACATAAGAATATGGGAAATAACGAACTTGGCATAAATGAAGTCCGTGCCTTCATCCAAGATATAAGTGAGAGCGGTGTATTTATGAAAACTTCCCAGACATTTTCACTAGGCCAACCAATCTTGATGACCTTCATGTCTCCGGACAATCAGAAACCTTTTAGAATCAACGGCGAAATTAAACATACTCAGGAGGATGGTATTGGTGTAAAGTTTAAAATAAAAAGCCAGGTGCAAGGATTGGTATTAAAAAGTTTTGTGGATATGATTCAAAGCGGCTGAGAGATCATATGGACTTGATTCCTTGATAATAAACAGATAAAAATCAATTAAGATATAATAAATTTAGGGGGTTTAAATGCAAAATTATATAAATCGTATTGTTCGTGCTGCCAAGTTCGACATTAATCTATATGAAGAGGTTGAGGCTGATAAAGGAGCAATGGGTCAAGCCATGGGAGTTGTTGTGCTTTCCAGTATAGCAGCCGGGATAGGCAGCATAGGAACAATAGGGGTAAAGGGAATCATTATCGGAGCGATCACAGCTCTTATAGCATGGTATGTTTGGGCCTATATGACATATTTTATCGGTGCTAAGATTCTTCCTGAGCCGCAGACCAAAGCTGATCATGGTGAATTGTTGCGAACCATCGGTTTTTCAAGCTCTCCAGGTTTAATTCGAGTATTGGCTATTATACCTGGTATATCCGGGATCATTTTTGCTATCGCTTCAATTTGGATGTTAATAGCTATGGTTATTGCGGTAAGACAAGCTCTTGATTATCAGAGCACATTACGTGCTGTAGGTGTTTGCATGATTGGCTGGGTCATTCAAGCAATAATCATTATGATTTTGTTTGCTGCTTTAGGGGGTGGTCATTTAAAACCTATTTAGTTTCCATCCAGAAATTGCCCTTTTCTCTCCGAGCCGGAGGATCTCCGAGCCGGAGGCCGCAATCTCTGCGCCTGCCCTGTGAAATGCAGAGCCTATTTCTCTGGGGTCAATCTTCGGAATCACTTGTGCGGCGTACCACTTGTACGCCTCCGCGTAATTTCTGCATTGGAAACTTAATGTGTGCCCAATATAGATTTATGGATGGGCACGAGTTAGGCAGGCGGAAAATAAATAAAAAGGATGGTCTTTAGTCCTTCTGCAAAATGGGTTAAATAAATAAAAAGGATAGTCATTAGTCCTGCTGCAAAAGGGGTTATAAGCCATCCAACGGCGATCTTTACCAGCATTTTTGGATTGATCGTCCGAAGACCACCCACGATGCCCACACCCACCACTGCTCCGACAATAGCCTGAGACGATGAGACCGGAACCCCGATCTGGGTAAAAAGATGAAGGGTCAGCGCTTCGGCCAAAATCGTCACAAGGGCTGTAAAAGGGTCTAAGGGAGCGATGCCTTTACCAACCGTAATCATGACTTTTTTGCCGTAGGTGAGTGTACCCGAAGCAATACTGAGCCCTCCGATGAAAGCGGCCATTTGACAGGATAGGAGACCCGACCCCACATATATGCCGGTCACATTCGCCACGTTGTTGGCTCCAAGGGAATAGGCCCCGTAGCACCCTGCTACAATGATGCCGACGCCATAGATCGTGTTTCGATACGTGAGGCTCGGAATCGTCTTATCAAAGATAAACTTGAGGCTATGGTAAAGCAGGTATCCGAAAATCATTCCGCCGATGGGTGTCAGGATCCAGCATGCAACGATCTTAATTAACTTGGAAAAATCCGCTGAACCCGATAAAATTCCGGCCCCTATTATGGCGCCGATAATGGCTTGGGAAGTGGAAGCGGGAATGGCAAAGTAAGTAAGAATCGTCATGGTGATGGCGGCGGCGAGGGCACATAAAAAGGCCTCGATGGGAACCAGTCGAGAAAGGTCGCTGACAATTCTCATACATTTGGGACCCTCGATAATGGAACCTATCAAGACAAAGATCGCTGTCAAAAGAATGGCTGTTCGGTATTTTACAATACCGGTTGTGACCCCTGTTCCAAAGATATTTGCAGAATCATTGGCGCCCAAGCTCCAGCCCAGAAAAATACCGCTTATGACCTTCCACACAAAAACACTCCGTTATCTTTCCCATCATAACACTAGGATTCACTCACTTCATGCTTACGTGGATGACCTGGAGGTGATCGCTTGCATCCTCAATGACGTCACTGATGGAGGTCAGGCAGGAAAGAAATTGGGACAGGATTTCACCTTCCCAAAAATTTGTTATCTCTATCTTTCGTGCATCTCGAATCAGCTCGAATTTGATATCGTCAATTTTTTTTTCATAAATCCGGATAGCCAGAATTTTTTCTCTAAGATCTTCACCCTTCAACATGGACTCAAAGGTAATCAACAGCATCTCGCAGATGCGGCGGTTCAGGAAAGCAACCTGGATACACTCGCCTCTCAGTTGCTCAGGAAGCTTTAAATCCAAATATCTGTATCCGGTGTCCTCAAGCAGATCAAAGATGCTGTCGACAATTTCAACGAATTTACAAAGATCCGGTCTGAGATAGGGCAAAAACGCCCCTTCATAGATTCTCGATATTATATCCCTGCGGATGGTATCCCCCGCCCGTTCAATATCCATGACCTGTCGCATGAGGCTCGGATTGTCTGTTTCAAGGGCCGACTTGAAGAAACCGCAGGCGGTACAGAGGAGATTGATTTGTTTCTTGATGTCCCCGATGACATTGTTTTCTTTCTTGCCCTTGGAAAATACCTTTTCAAGAAACATATTCCCCTCTTGCCCTTGCGATGATGGTAGCGGACATGACATCCATTAACGCCACCAAACCGATGATCCGCTCCTGATCACAAACAAAGACCCTTGCGATATTGGATTCATCCATAATTTTGGCAACTTCCTTAAAATCCGCATTCTGATCAATGAATACAATGGGTTTTGAGGCGATTTTCGAGACATTAATCTTCGTTGGATCCATTCCCTTGGCCAGGACTTTAAAGACCACATCCCTTGCTGTAATTACTCCGTATTCTAGTTCTTTACCGGGAAATCGAACCAGCAGAGAACGGATCCTTCTATTCACCATCCTTTCAACGGCAAAATATACAGATCTTTTATGGTCAATCGATTCGATATTGGTTGTCATGAATTCGTTAACTTTCATCATTAAGTCCCCTGCCCAATTGAAAAGACGTTGTCTTTTTAAGAGCTGTTGTGCAATAATTATAACATTTCATAAGGCTTCCGAATTTATTGCAAGACATGAAAATATTGACTGAACGGAAACATTAGCTTTCAAATATCGAAGGTGGAATTTATTGTCAACAGCGATTTTTGGATATCGGGGAATCCTTTTCCCTTTACCGATCATGGTCATATGGCCTTCAATGTCGGATAACTTTCTTAATTTTTTAGTAACGTTCAAAAGTTACGGCATTTAGATGCAGTAATGTCCGGTTGGGTTTTTGCGTATAACGGATTTGGGAGTTGCTGATTGCCCCTCTTACCCCTTACTTTATTACATCCATTTTGAATAATTACCTTGACTTTATAGCATAGATAGAGTAGTAATTGACTTTACTGTGTTACCGTAACAATGAAATGATTAATAACTTCCGGGCGATTCTTCATGTTTTTCAGAAATATAATAAATGAGCTCAGAATATGGGCAGATGAAAAGGATCGAAAACCCTTAATACTTCGTGGCGCAAGACAGGTGGGCAAGACCACGGCGGTTGAAATTTTTTCAGATGATTTTGATCAGTATATCTATTTGAATCTGGAAAAAAATGAAGACTCAGAAATTTTTAATCACGGTCTTCCCGTAGAGGACTTGATTCAGTCCATTTATTTATCAAAAAACATTACACCTTCACAGGGTAAGACACTTGTCTTTATCGACGAAATTCAGAACTCACCGCAGGCAATTGCTCAGTTGCGCTATTTTTATGAATCAGCAAAAAAATTGCATATCATTGCAGCAGGCTCCCTGCTCGAAGTTATGATCGGAGAACCCGGACCTGCATTCCCTGTGGGAAGGGTACAATATATGTACCTGTATCCTCTCACATTTGAAGAATTCCTTGCTGCATCAGGAGAAGATCAGGCCCTGAAATGTTACCACACAATCCCTTTTCCCGATTTTGCTTTTACAAGACTGTTGAAGCTCTTTCACAGATACACCCTTATCGGCGGAATGCCTGAAATTGTAGGAAAATATATTGAAAACAAAGATATTGCCGCTATTGCGCCTGTTTATCAAGGGCTTCTTGTCGCCTATCTCGATGATGTGAGCAAGTATGCTCGAAATACAACGATGGCTCAGGTGATCAGACATGCAATAGAATCAGCCCCCCTGGAGGCGGGGCAACGGATAAAATTCCAGGGGTTTGGAAACTCAAATTACAAATCGCGGGAAATGGGGGAAGCATTGCGGATGCTTGAAAGGGCAATGCTTATTTATCTTCTTTATCCCTCGACCGTCACTCAACCTCCGGTCAGACCGGATTTGAAAAAATCACCAAGACTTCAGTTTCTTGATACCGGTTTGATTAATTATTTTGCCGGATTGCAGGATTATTATTTTAAAATGGAAAATCTGCATTCATTTTATAAAGGACTGCTTGCGGAACATATTGTCGGGCAGGAATTGCTCGCATTAGATATGAAAACATCACGGAAGCCCTCCTTCTGGATAAGAGAAAAAAAACAATCAAATGCTGAAGTCGATTTTATCATTCCCTTCAAACAGCATATCATTCCCGTGGAAGTCAAATCCGGGAAAACCGGCGCGCTACGTTCTCTTCATCAATTTATGATAAGAGCCGACCATCCTTTTGCAGTTCGATTATATGCAGGTTCCGCCGAAAAGACGCAAACATCAACACCGGACGGAAAGTCATATACCCTTTTGAATCTTCCATACTTCCTTGCCGGAAAATTGTATGATTATATAGATTGGCTGATAAAGGATTAGCCCGAATTTCGCATGAAGAAAATTAATAAGATTGAAAGAAATATG
>JAYEFV010000065.1:0-14705 GCA_034658755.1 Thermodesulfobacteriota bacterium
AAAATTAATAGCAGAAGACCATGTCCAAAAACGAGACCTGGACGCTATTCAGGAAAAAATAAACATTAACCTAAAGGAATCCTTTCAGGCGGTTAAAGAAAGCGTTTGTGTCTTTCCCGAATCCCGGTTTTATGAAAACTGGAAAAATTTTCACGGACGTTATTCTCATGATGCTCTGAAAACCGGAGTCTCAGAGGAAAAGCTCGTTTCTTTTGCCCGTAAACTGAACACCGTTCCGGATGAATTTTCCTTGAATCCGAAACTGAAACGACTGTTAAAAAAACGCCTCAATTGCGTTGAAAAGGGACAAAATATCGACTGGTCCAATGCAGAGGCCCTTTGCTTTGCCTCGTTGTTGGCAGAAGGTATTCCCATCCGTTTGAGTGGCCAGGACTCTGGGCGTGGAACCTTCAGCCAGCGCCATAGTGTTCTAATAGACACCAAAAGCGGAAAAGAATATACGCCGCTGAATGTGATCGGTAAGAACCAGGCCCTCTTCTCGGTGTATGACAGCATGCTTTCCGAGGCCGGTATCCTTGGCTTTGAATACGGTTTCTCCCTGGCACAGCCTCAAGGTCTTGTCATCTGGGAGGCACAGTTCGGCGACTTTGCCAACAACGCTCAATCGGTCATCGATCTTTACATTGCAAGCGGAGAAACAAAATGGCAGCGTTTAAGCGGCCTGGTTTTGCTGCTTCCTCACGGATGGGAAGGGTTGGGTCCTGAACATTCCAGTGCCCGCTTGGAGCGTTTTCTCCAGTTGTGTGCGGGCGATAATATCCAGGTTTGCAATCTCACCACACCCGCCCAGTATTTTCACCTGATCCGGCGCCAGGTAATAAGCGATTTTCGCAAGCCGCTTGTGGTTATGGCACCAAAAAGTCTGTTACGCCATCCACTGGCAGTTTCAGGCCTCAGCGATATGACTTCAGGATCATTTCAGGAAGTACTTGACGACCCGGATAATTTAAAAAACGGTAACCGAATTCTTTTTTGCAGCGGCAAGATATTTTATGAATTACTTCAAAAACGCCGAGAAGTGAAAAAACGCGATACTGCTATTGTACGCCTGGAGCAGCTCTATCCCTTTCCTGAAAGGCATCTGAAAAATGTGATCAAGAAATACCGTAAAGCCAGGCAATACTTCTGGGTTCAGGAAGAGCCGGAGAACATGGGGGCGTGGTTTTTTATTCGTCATCGTCTCGAAAATTTAATCGGAAAGCCGGTTGGATATATCGGTCGAAAAGCCTCGGCCAGCCCGGCAACCGGTTTCCCCAATGTCTATCGAAAGGAACAAAACGCCGTCATCCAAGAGGCTTTGGGCATAGCTGAAAAGTGAACGATTAGCGCTCTCCGAGGCGTAGGCTCTACAAGCCGGAGGCCAGGGCGGACTTTAGCTCACTTCAAACTTTAGTTCACTTGTAACTTTTCCAGTTTATCCGGGTAAGGGCAAAGGAGCAAACATGGAGATAGAAATTAAAATTCCGAATGTTGGAGAATCCGTGCAGGAAGCGGTTCTTGTGGAGTGGTACAAAAAGGACGGAGATACGGTTCAAAAAGACGACCCGCTCTTTGTTGTGGAAACCGACAAGGTCACCCTGGAAATCGTGGCCGAGGCGTCAGGAGTTTTAAAGATACGGGTATCCCAGGGGGAAACCGTTGCCATCGGCACGGCTGTGGGGATGATCCAAACCGAGGCTGCACCGGCTTATCCATCCAAACCGGCCCCGCTAAAAGAAGAAGAGGAAATGCCTCGGGTTCCACCTGAAGAGACGGAGGAACCGGCGCCGGTTGAGCTTTCAGCGGAAAAAGCATCTATCGAACCGGAACTGCCCGAAGTACGGCGAATCATTCCGCCGTCGGTCCGGCGGTTGGTTGCTGAAAAAAATCTCGATATTACCGCCATCACCGGCACCGGGCCAGGCAACAGAATTACCAAAGGAGATGTACTTCTATACCTGGAGCAGGCCCAAGCAGCCGTTCCAGTGCGCGAGCCTGCTCCACCGGAAACCCGGGAAACTCCGGTTTCAAAGCCTGAAATATCCTCAGAATCCGTCCCGCCTAGATGGGAAGAAGTAAGCCGCAAACCCATGAGTCCGATTCGCCAGCGCATTGCATCACGCCTTGTGGAAGCCAAACAGAATACCGCCATGCTCACCACTTTTAACGAGATCGACATGAGTCGTACCATGGCCATCCGGACCCAATTCAAGGAAACTTTTCGTGAAAAGTATGGGGTGTCACTGGGATTTATGTCCTTCTTTATCAAAGCGTGCGTGGACGCCCTCAAAGAATTCCCTGAGATTAATGCATTTATTGACAGAAAAGAGATTGTCTACCACCACTATCACCATATCGGCGTTGCCATCGGCACCGCCCGCGGTCTGGTGGTCCCGGTCATTCGTAATGCTGAAAATTTAAGCTTTGCCCAGCTCGAGCAGGCTATTGTCGACTATGTGGATAAAATAAAAAACAATCGCCTTGAACTGTCCGATTTGGAGGGAGGCACATTCACTATCAGTAACGGCGGAGTGTTTGGATCTCTTCTCAGCACCCCGATTCTAAATATGCCCCAAAGCGGCATATTGGGGATGCATAAAATTGAAAAACGGCCGGTGGTTGTCGATGATGAGATAAAAATACGGCCCATGATGTACGTGGCCCTCAGCTATGATCACCGGATCGTGGACGGAAGAGAAGCCGTCACCTTTTTGGTACGGATTAAGGATGATATTGAAAATCCGGAACGAATCATGATGGAGATTTAACGATGACACAGAAAGAAATTTACGACCTTATTATTATAGGTACAGGCCCCGGAGGATACGTGGCGGCCGTACGCGCGGCCCAACTGGGCTTAAAGGTGGCTTGTGTTGAAAAGGAGGCCCGTTTGGGTGGGGTATGTCTGAATATCGGATGCATTCCGAGTAAAGCGTTGCTGGACTCCAGTGAATATTTTCACCTGGCCAAAGATCACTTTGCTTCCCACGGGATCAAAACAGGTAAATTAAGTCTGGATCTGCCGGCAATGATGGCACGCAAAGAACAGGTGGTTGAAGACCTCACGGATAATGTTCGCAAACTCCTTGAAGGAAACAGCATCAGGGTGTTTCATGGAACCGCACGGCTTGCCGATGTCGACCGTGTTGAGATATCCAAACCTTCCGGATCTTCGAATAATGGAAAACCACAGATCCTTGAAACCCGGTCGATAATCCTTGCCACCGGCAGTGCCCCGGTTCAGGTGCCCGGCCTGGAATTTGACGGCAAACATATCGTCACTTCTACTGAAGCCCTGTCATTTAAAAGGGTCCCCAAGCACCTGGGTATTGTGGGAGGGGGATATATCGGTTTGGAACTGGGATCGGTCTGGCTTCGCTTGGGCGCAAAAGTAACCGTTGTTGAAATGCTGCCTCAAATTGCCGCCACCCTGGACGGTCAAGTGGCCCGAACCCTGGGCCGGATCCTCAAAGAGCAGGGGCTGGAAATTTACCTAAACACAAGGGTTACCGGCGCCAAAATATCTAGAAACAAAGTACGGATGACATTGGGATCTAACGATAAAGAAGATACGCTTGCTTGTGATCGTCTTCTGGTGTCGGTTGGCAGACGGCCCTTGACGCAAAATTTGGGGTTGGAAGAGATCAGCGTGGAAACCGATTCCCGAACCGGCCATGTGTTGGTGGATGAAGCATATCGAACCAACATTCCTTCCATCCATGCTATCGGCGATCTCATCCCTGGACCTATGTTGGCCCATAAAGCCTCGGCAGAAGGAATTGCAGCTGCCGAGTGCATCGCCGGCCTCCCCGGTGAGGTAAATTATGATGCCATTCCCGCGGTAGTCTATACCTGGCCGGAGGTTGCCAATGTCGGTCTCACCGAGGAACAGGTAAAAGAACGCAATATCCCTTATTGTATCGGCACCTATCCCTTTTCAGGGGCCGGGCGGGCCCGGTGCATGGGAGAACAGGATGGTTTTGTCAAGCTCATCGCCCATTCTAAAACCGATCGAATTTTGGGCGTACATATCATCGGACCGCGCGCTGCGGACATGATCGCTGAATGTGTGCTGGCTATTGAATTCGGTGCAAGTTCCGAAGACATCGCCCGGACAGTCCACGGCCATCCCACCTTTGCCGAAGCTCTTCAGGAAGCGGCCATGGCTGTTCGCAAATGTTCCATCTATGCGTCTTGAAATGTTGCTATGTAAGGATTTGAGAATTAATACGACAAATTTTTAAAAAAAGGAGGAAATAATGAAAAAATTATTAATTGCTTTAAGTTGTGTTGTTTTTGTATTGGGTATTGCAATCGGATCAACTGTTTTTGCAGAAATGCCGGGCCCTGATCCGGATGCGCTGTGGAACCATATTACCAAGGTTTCTCCTTACAAAGAATGGTCTTTCTGGCCGGATCACCAGGGCATGCAGCCAGGCCGTGCTCCACATGGACCACTGCACAAAGTTTATGTTAATGACCGGGCCCTGAATTCATCGAGACCTCCACTCCAGTATGGAGCTATAGAGGTAAAGGAAAACTACAGCCCGGATAGAGAACTCAAGGCAATTACGGTGATGTACAAAATCAACGGATACAATCCCCAAGACGGGGACTGGTTCTGGGTAAAGTATACACCCGACGGCAAGGCCGAAAAGTTTGGAAAACCCAAAGGGTGTATTGGCTGCCATGGAACCAGAGCAAAGAATGACTTTGTTACGATCCACGAATTCAAGTAAAAAACCTTTCCCAAAGGACCTGGTTTTCTCAAAAAAATAAATATAATTTTGACTTTAAAAGAGGTGTAGTTTTGCTTATTTTTCATCCCATCGTTCAATTGTCAGCCATCCTGATGGCAATTTACGTATTCTTTTTAGGGATGCAGCGTTTTCGTTTCCTGCATCTCAAGCAAAAGGTAAAGTTTAACTGGCAACGGCATGTGCTTTTGGGAAAGATAACCATGGTATCGTGGCTGGCCGGTATGTTCGGAGGAATCAGTATAGCGTATCTTTACTGGCATAGATTTTTGATAACAGGGACCCATGGCAAACTCGCTTTGGTGATGCTGCCTCTGATTCTTTTTGGGTTGTTCTCCGGTCTGTACATGAACCGAGTTAAAAAAAAACGCCAATGGCTTACATTAATCCATGGGCTTAATAATCTAATTGTCCTTATTCTGTCCCTGTATCAGATTTCAACCGGCTGGTGGGTTTATAATGTCTATGTATTAGGGAATTAGAATGCGGATAGAAGGCAATACCATAATGTTTTGCTGCTGATAACGCAAAAGTGGGCATTTGTCCAAGGTCTCGCCAATTGACTTTGACCATGCCCAAAGGACGTGGATTTCTAAGTCAAGTTAAATAGGACGCAGATTTTCGCAGATATACACAGATAATATTGTTATTTTGCAATTTAAGAATCTTGATAATCTGTGTTCATCTGTGTCCAAAAAAGGAGCAGATCATGGCTGATTATGATTATGATATTGGCGTTATCGGTGGGGGCGCTGCTGGCTTAACCGTTACATCAGGTGCTGCCCAACTGGGAGCCAAAACACTGCTGGTTGAAAAAGAAAAGGATCTTGGCGGTGACTGCCTGCATTTTGGATGCGTCCCCAGTAAAACGTTAATCAAAACGGCTCATGTTTATCACCAGATGAAAAATGCCGAAGCTTTCGGTCTACCCCAAGTTGAGGTGCCTCCGGTAGATTTTGACCAGGTGTCAAAAAGAATTAAATCGGTGATAAGCATCATTCAAAAGCATGATTCTGAGGAAAGATTCTGCAATCTTGGAGCCAAAGTAGAATTCGGAGACCCAAAATTTACAGATGAACACACCATCCAGCTGAACGGAAAAGCTTTATCAGCCAAGTACTGGGTCATTGCAACAGGTTCCTCTCCGGTAGCTCCTCCCATTGAAGGTCTGGATAAGACCTCTTATATCACCAACAAGGAGATCTTTTACCTTGATCATCTGCCTGAGTCTATGATCATTTTAGGCGGCGGTCCCATAGGAACAGAAATGGGACAGGCCTTTAACCGTCTGGGAACAAAGGTTTATATTGTGGATCGTGGTGAACAGATTCTGGGAAAAGAGGACAAAGACATGGCCGATGGGGTTATGAACGTCATGCGCTCTGAAGGTGTGGTCTTCCACTTAAATTCTTCTATTGAAGCTACAAAAGATCTGGGCCGCCACAAAGAAGTGGTCATAAAAAATGCTGAGGGCAAAACCATCCGTCTGAAAGCTGAAACCATCCTTGTCGCCATGGGCAGATCCGCCAATGTCGAAGAATTGGGGCTCGAAGATATTGGTGTTAAATTTGATAAAAGAGGCATCAAAGTAGATAAAAGGCTAAAGACAAATCACAAACACATTTATGCAGCCGGAGATGTCAACGGAGGCTTCCAGTTTACCCATGCAGCCGGCTACGAAGGGGGCATTGTAATTAGCAACGCAATTTTTCATTTTCCCCGAAAAACCGATTATACTTTTCTGCCATGGTGTACCTACTCAGATCCCGAACTGGCAAGCATCGGAATGAATGAAAAAACAGCACAGGCAGCCGGAATCGATTATGCTGTCTGGACAGAGGAATTCAAAGACAACGACCGCAGCCTGGCGGAAGGCGAAAAAATCGGCAAGATTAAAATGATTCTGAATGAGAAAGAAAAACCGGTTGGTGTTCAGATTTTAGGCCCCCGAGCAGGAGACCTGATTAGTGAATGGGTGGCAACGTTAAATGGGAAGGTAAAACTTTCCACTCTGGCTTCTGCTGTGCATCCCTATCCCACAATCGGTGAAATTAATAAAAAGGTTGCGGGAACATATTTTTCTCCCAAGATATTTTCTAATAAGATTAAGAAAAGTCTTAAGTTCTTTTTCCATCTTAAAGGAAGGGCATGCACTCCTGAAGCCTGTGAAGAATAGAGGAATATATTTTTTAGACAGGATCAACAGGATAGTTTCGATCTTTTATTTTTCACAGTTTCTTCCGGAAACTGTGAAACTTATAAATAAATCCTATAATTCCTGTGGATCCTGTCTGATAACCATTATTAAATTAAGCGTTAGGAAAGAAACAAAAATGGAGACATATTACAATCCCGAAGATCTACTGAAATTTGAAGAGATCGGCAAAGAAGTACCCGAATTAGCGCGAAAGTTTTTTGAGTATTATGGCGCCGTGTTCGCCCAGGGTGAGCTTACAGAAAGGGAAAAGGCGCTCATTGCCCTTGCAGTCGCACATGCCGTCCAGTGTCCCTACTGTATTGATGCCTATACACAGGCCTGTCTTGAAAAGGGTTCCAATCTCGCGGAAATGACAGAAGCGATCCATGTGGTAACGGCCATTCGCGGCGGTGCTTCGCTGATTCATGGCATTCAGATGCGCAACATTACTGAAAAGTTATCCATGTAAAATAGACATTATTTGGGATAAAAAAATGCTTGCCGAGCAAACATTACAAAAAAAGGTTACGGTCTCATCGGAAGATACGGTTGGTATTGCCCCGTTCAGCCTGACCCTTTCCGGTCACGGCCTTAAATTAAACCGGGCGAAAACCCATACCTTACAGGTTAATGTGGGTTTTCTATGCAACCAGACATGCCGTCACTGCCATCTGAATGCCGGCCCGGCCCGTAAAGAAAATATAGGACCAGAAATCGTAAACCAAGTTGTTTCCTATGCCCGGCGAAGCCGATTTGAAACCATAGATATCACCGGTGGAGCACCTGAACTGAATCCTAATATCAGCAAGCTGATACAAGAAATGTCTCCTTTGGCCTCACGGCTTATGCTGCGCTCGAATCTGTCAGCCTTGAACGACGGTAACAGAGACCATTTGTTTGAGCTGTTAAAATCTTATCGCGTAATCATTGTCGCCTCTTTTCCTTCTTTAAACGAGCTTCAGACAGATTCACAGCGAGGTGACGGTATCTTTAAAGTCAGCATCTATGCACTGAAAAAGCTGAATGACCTTGGGTATGGACACAAGGGTTCCGGTTTAGGACTCAATCTGGTGTCTAACCCCACCGGGGCATTTCTTCCGCCTGCCCAGGTTGAAACGGAAAAGAGGTTTCGTCAGGTCCTCAAAGACAAATGGGGAATTGTTTTCAACCATCTCTTTAATTTTGCCAATGTGCCTTTGGGAAGATATCGCCGGTGGCTCATAAAATCGGGCAATTTTGAAAAATATATGGCCAAGCTCTCTTCCAGCTTCAACCCCTGCTCTGTTCAAGGCGTGATGTGCCGCACCATGGTCTCTGTTTCATGGGACGGATACCTTTACGATTGTGATTTTAATCTTGCTAGGGACCTTTTCATGGGAAGACGAAAAATCCATGTTTCTGAAATGTCCGGTCCTCCCGAACCGGGCAGCCACATTGCTACAGCGGATCACTGCTATACCTGCACGGCAGGAACAGGATTTACTTGAGGCGGAGCTATTGAGACCTGAGTTCAGGTTTAGTTTCTTAATTGTGAATTTTGTGCTTTTTGTGGCAAAACTTTTTTCTTCTCGCCACAAAGACACCAAGACACAAAAAAGAATAACAAAATAAAATCCCTTTGCCTACGGCCCGGAGGGTGTCTTTGTGACTTGGTGGCAAATATTTTTTGGTTCTCTCCGAGCCGGAGGCCGGCTCGTCCGGGTTAACGCTATTGATATTGATGAAATCTGCTGCTACTTTAGATTCTTCAGTCCACTTGTATCAAGACCCTTCAAGGCTTCGTGTTCCATGCTTCTTTTCCTTTCGTTATCCATACGCTGCCATTCTATTGACATTCGTGTCTGTCGATCTAATGCCTCTTGCTCAGTTTCACATTGGCGAAACCCATCTGACCAACCTTGGGCATAGTTCTTGTCTTTGTTGAATCGAACAACATCTTTCTTGAACTGCTCAAATAAATTGCCGCCAGCCTTCTTGCCGCTGTGACACCCGTCCTCAAAACCATCTGCGTATGATTCCGGATATCCCTGCTTGATCATTGTTTGTTTTTGGGAGGCGCACCCGAAGAGCAAGACAGCACCGAAGATAATCACAGTGATGACAGTAACTACATGTTCTTTCATTATTCAACCCCTTTCCTGATTATTGAGTCGTTGATATAATATACTGCATATTTTATGCATAACCCAAAAAAAAATTATTACTGTAAAACTATTTGGCAATTTATAAACACAACAACCATGCCAATATAATGATTAAAATCTTACATTTTATCTTCATGACGTTTTTCCATGATAACAATGTCTTTTGAAATGGTCAAATTAGAGCCCTCCCCCTTTTAGCATCATCAGTTTGAGCTGGCGTTTATCGTCATTGGCCATGAAGATGGTACTGGACGGAAAAGCAAAATCGATATCTTCGGTTTCAAACCTTCTCATGATTTCAATACAGGTTTTCTGGAGCCACTCCTGAAAGTCCCAGTAATTGGGAGGATGATACCAGGCTATCACCATAATATTCAGGCTCCAATCATTAAAAGCATTGAAAAAAACCCGTGGCGGAAAATCCTCTTTCATCCCTTCATGGTTTTCAAGAATTTCCCGGATCATTTGAACGGCCTTTTCGACTTTATCCGGCGGCGTATCATATGTGATACCGATGTTGGTAAGCCAACGAATATAAGGTCTCTCGCCGATGTTTTCCAGAGAGGAGTTGGACAACTTTTCATTGGGAATGGTCACCAGGTGGCCGGTAAGTGTTCGAATTTGGGTGCTCCTGAATCCTACGGATTCAACAACCCCATCGTATTGATCGATAATGATTCTCTGTCCTATCTGAAACGGCTTGTCAAAAAGTATGGTCAGGGTTCCGAAAAAATTGGCGATGGAATCCTTGGCGGCCAGGGCCACTGCCAAACCGCCGATCCCCAAAGACGCAAGCAGAGGACCGATTTTGAGCCCTGTGAGGTTTTGAATGACAATGAAGCCGCCGATGACAATAATGAAAATCCTGAGCGTTTTGGCGACAATCGGAACCAGCATGTCATCGATAGTGCTTTCGGTTGCGACCGCCCATTTTTTCAGATATACGTCCAGAATCTGTACGAAAGAGAGGATGAACCAGAAAAGGGCTATGGTTCCGCCCACATCGGCCGCCTTTTGTGCCACTATATGGACAGGTTATCCCCTCCGGGCGTCCGGAAATGGCTGTACAACGGTGATAGAACACCATAGAAGCCGTACGACCAGATAAAGAGGGAAAGCGGTCTGGAAAGAGCCTGAAGAAAATGCTGCCGCCATGAGACAACATCTATTTCGGGTGGTATCTTGCGGATGGCCGCATTTATAAGCCATCTCAGCAGCCGTTCAACTGTGACCACCAAAAAGATCAAAGAGAGACAAAAGAGCAATTTAAGCCAGGTTATTCCAGATAAAACTTCGATCTCGACCCACTTACCGATTTTTGAAGATGCTGAATGGCTTAATTTGTCAATGCCCTTTCCGATGCGCTCTCCGGCTTGATCAACTGCCTTGACTTCTATACTAGGAGCTTGAGCATTAAGGGTTTTTTTCGGCACTTCACCCTTTGGTGCGGTCTGTGCTAAAACATAGCAAGGTGCTATTGTCCAAAGAATAATGCTAATAAACAAAAAAAATCCTAAAACAATATTTGTTCTATATTGCATTTTCCCTTCCTTTTAGGGCCCAAATTTTTTTCACAACAATGCCTTTTGATATCACTTCCTGCCAAGCGATGTTGATTTCGCCGGCATAAGTGGTTTTCATGAGCAGCTTATCCTCTTCCATCCTGAGAACCTTGCCGGTTATTTTATCACCATTTTAGGGATCTAATGCTCTTGCGTTGGGGGATGTCATATCCCAGTCAAAAAATCGGACCTCCCTAATTGGAGTTTGGCTTTGATCAAACAACAATACAGCACGCAGGCCGTCCGTGAAATAGGTGTCGTTCGTGAAGTTCTTTTTGGGGTGGGCAGGTGTGGACAGCCCCACTCCTTTGACATAACCTAATTGCACCAGCCCCTGGGAAAAGAGCATATCCTGGGATAAGGCGTTCCTCGCCTCATCGACATCGGGGTCAATCTTATGTGTTGAATGGTGTCAAATCTTGAATAGTGAATAAATTTGGTTGAATTTTTTCTTTAAGTCACCATTTTCTTCCATTCTCAACCTTACCGATCTCACGATATGGCTGATCGAGGAATACGTCATTCCAAATAAACGACCGATTTTTTCGTTTGTCAATTTACCTGTTTTCCAAACAGAAAACACCAATAGATCGCGGTCATCTCTTTCAGCTTTTGATATTCTTGCTGACTGCCTGAAATGATCGAGATCGCAATCAAGAATCCTCGCTGCTTCCTTTAACTTGACAACATGATCCACACCTTTGGCCAGATCGCGTTGTTGAGGAATCTCTTTATGTGGTTTTTCCGGCAAATATGTGCTGCGGATATTTTTGACAAATTTCTTTGACCCTATAATCATTCCATGACGAAAATCTTCCCACAGTTTTTTCTCCTCTTTGGCATAGCGTTGAACTTTTTCCCTGTATGCCTTATGTCTATCCTTCCCCTTGAGTTGGGACAATATCGGCTTTGTGATGAGCCATTCAGGGGCTTTATTGTCGTAAGCATAGGCTTTATAACTGCTCCAGCGATAATTTCCCAGCCGTTCAACCATACCGGCCCTAAGCGGATTGCGGTGAATGTAGCAGGAGAGCCTCATTAAATAGGCATCATTTTGAACAATGATACTCTTGAACCTTCCCTGGAATAAATGTCCGGAACGAAAATGCCGTAGATTGAACCGCCGTGTATACGTTAGCCCTAACCACTGCATGCTTCTGGAAAGATTGGCGCGAGTCGTCTTTAACAGAAGATGATAGTGATTTCCCATTAACACATAGGCAAAAACATCTATTTCAAAACGCTCAGACATCTCCCCGATTGTTTCTAAAAACAATAAACGATCTTGATCGTCATAAAAAATGTCCTTCTGCTCATTACCCCGAGACAAGATATGATACAACGCGCCTTCATATTCAATTCGCCATGCTCTGCCCATAATATCATCTTTTACAGTAACTATTTTCTTATGTCAAACTTTTATTCACTATTCAAGATTTGATACCATTCACTATATTTCTTATACATATCTTAGAACTGAGCCGTTTCTGAAAGGCGGTAGCCTTTTAGGAATCGGCTCCAGTGACATGTTGAGCATCAACTTTCCTTTTTCTTTTTTTCGGGGCGATTCGAAATAAACCACGCTCTAAAGAAATTTGTCTGGCAAGGTAGATTTTTGCCAAACTCTGATAAGGCACATCTTTTTTATTTGCAAGGATCTTTAGTTCAGCAAGCATATCCTCTGGAAGCCGAATCGATATTGATTTTACTGATGGTTTTAACTTAGGAAAAGAAGCTCTCTTAAAATCTTTTGTATCAAAATAGTCAAGCGGAGAATGAGTGGCCCAGAATTCTCGCTCCTCATCCTCATTCTTAAAAACAGGAATCGCTTTATCCTTTTTCATCGTAAAATTTCCTCTCTTTATTATTCATCTCCCTAGCGGAAATGACTCTAATTAAGTTATCCCTTTTTGTGAATATGACGATAAGAAGACGATCAGCATCTGTTTTGCCAAAGGCAGCCCAGCGTTTTTCAGAGATTGAGTGCTTTGGATCATCAAGAACAAGAAGAGGTCTATTAAAAAATACCTGCTCACATTCCCAGTTTTCGACATCATGCTTGATAAGGCTTTTATCGATATTGCCTTGGTCCCACTGGAAACCGACAAAATGTATAAATTCCTTTTCCATTAACAATAAGTGTATATAACCATAATATACATGTCAAGCTTTTTATCGGAGAGATGAGGAAAGTGTTTCTATGCCCAACCGGGCTCTTCAGCGGGCGCGGTTTTTTTGCGATCCGCTGAAAGAGCAATGTTAGCTTAACCGTTCATTATTGCGCAATATTGCCTCAATTTTTGAAAACAATGCTTCGGATCTATCCTGTACATAAATTGGTGGTTTTAGATCGTTGTCCCAAGACCTTAAGTGAAGAGAAAAGTCAAATTTTCTTGTCCTCGGTTCACGATCAGATTCCTTTGCTTTAGACAGCCCTGAAGCAAAGGTTATTTTACCTTCTTTAATAAGCGAAACAAAATAATCGAACTCATCGATAGTAATAAAATACATATTTTCCAAAGGTATTTGTGGGCTGTCTTTGAATTTATCACACAATTTTTTTATCTTGTCTTTTGCAATAGCATCATAAAAATTCTGCCCATTACCTAAATAGAGTTCTTTGAAAGTAACAACTAAAAGGTAATTGTTATTACGATGCTTAATGATAGGAACAGAAGAGTCTGTTGTCTGTAATCTACGTAAAACGTCAAAAGACTGCTCAATAGCTTTTATAATAGAAGTCTTAGCGCGGTCTTTCACAATATTCGCAAGATGTGTAACTTTACCTTGATGCGCCATTTCAACGGCCTTTGCATCAATGAAAATGTTTGTATCTCCCTCATTTACGAGAAAATCTACGACATTTCCATCACCATCTAACTCCTGGGCAAGTGTTTTTTCTGCTACATATGGAATTTCAGTATAGGACAAACCTCTTTCAACATATCTTTCGAATATCTCGCCAAATTTGGCCATAAATCTTGTAGAGTCCCACATTCTTAGACTGTCATAGATGAAATGTTCTATAGCCCTGAATAGAATATTAGGATAAACACAAACGTGATTATCTCCCAAATTTATTAGGGGAAAATTCAGAAATGGAGTCTGTTCATAATATTCATGTGATGACCGCTTTTTACTTTCTGATTTAATAAGACTATTCCGCAATTTATTTAAATCAATTGAAAGTAACTTCAAAAGGCTGTTTACCTCTACAGTGCTATAATATGACTTAATCGAATCAAACCAGTGTGAATTTACAACTGGTTTTTTATCAATGATATAATGACACAATAGGACAAGGCCTAATTCCAGAAAATGATCAATGGGAAGGTTGGTTTTTTCAATGAATTTTTGTTTGAAAAAATGAGTATTAACCACTTCACCAAAAAGGATTTGTTGCCTTGCAAAACATGCTAAGTTTAGCTGATGCTGGTAGAGAAACTGTTGATAGGCAATGTTTCTGAAAAAGAGCGTATAATGTGAGTATTCACTTGGCATCCTAATTTTAGCGCCAAGGTCATGCATCATCTGTAGTATTTTATTTAAGCCAGTTTGTGTTAAATTCTTTTTTCCGGTCGTTGAAAATTGTTTGTCAGTTAATACCCATTTAATTAGAAGAAGAACGAGCCAAGGATGTTTTTTGTACTGATCTATTTCAGTCTTAGTTGGTGAATAAAGGTAATTGATACATGCATCTATTAACTGAAGCGGGTGGTATCGCCGAAACTGATTGCGTATTTTTTTATAAGCTGAAAAAAACGTTGATTCTCTAAATGGTTTACTTTTTGTTTCCATTAGAAGTGTCTAAATCATGAAAGCTGATGCTCCGCCTTACAGGCGAAGGTTAGCTCAATTTATATTTATTGTGTGGTGCGGAGGGGAGGAATCGAACCTCCCTGCGCTCGCTCTTGGCAGGCATATAATTTTCAAGACAATCCATCTCTCGTTTGGATCGGAAATTAGTCACCAGACCTCCACAGGAGCGCATTTCCACACCAACCGCATGCCTTTTTAAATGACTTATAAGCGTTTGAATTTTTCA
>JAYEFV010000065.1:14715-18494 GCA_034658755.1 Thermodesulfobacteriota bacterium
ATTCCAACCCAAACGAGATGTCAACTGGCCATCCAATTAAGGCCTGTAGTCCCAAGCCTTAAAACTTATTTAAAATTTAAACATCTACCCAAATAGCATTTTTCTTAAAGCTAACGTCGCTCTTCAGCGGGCGCGGCTTTTTGCGCTCCGCTGCAAGAGCATGGTTATGGCTTTAAATAAGATTTAACAAATTTATTGGTAACGTTATTATTTTAAGCTGATTTTTGAATGGTAATAGCGCCTGAAGGGCATATCGCCTCGCAAGTTCCGCACCTTTCGCAGATGTCTAAATTGATCTCCGGAATCCTATCCTTCATGACAATTGCACCGTAGTTGCAGACAGCGCATTTCTTGCATCCATTACATTTCTCAATGTCTACACTGACAGTTAAAGCATCTTTGGGTAAATCCATCCGGGCAATCATCTTTCCAAATTCCTCAAGGTCGCCCACATAAGGAGAAGCGATTCCAATTATGGCTTTAATATTTTCGTGCCCTTTCTTCTCCATAAAATGATCAATTTCTTGGATTATTTTGGTCATTTTCTTATACCCATGATAGATAATAACCGTGCAGATCCCCACCAACGAGGCCCCCAACATGAACCGTTCTATCGCATCCCTGCCGCTGAATACCCCACCGGAAGTTATGACAGGGATTTTTGCCATTTTCGATATTCGATAAGTCCAATACGACCCAACTCCTCTCCAACCCCTATTAAAATAAAGACCATTAGTAGAAATGATCGGTTTTCCGCTTTCTATGTCAATAGTTATTCCATGAGGAGGTGGAACTATATGGATGGCATCGGCTCCTGCTCCTTCAATCCTGTCAATGTTTTCCTGATTAAGAACATCGACAAACAGCTTGGGATAAACGGGAATGTTAACCGCCTGCTTCAGGATCTCTATTACCCTGGAAAGGTTTTCTTGATACCATTTTTTAGCTATTTCAACGGGAATAAGTATCGGACACGGACAGGCGGCTTCAATCATATCAGCACCTGCATTCTCCAGTCTCTTTGCTAAGTCTTTAAGCTTCTTTGTTTCGAATTCCTCGACCGCGATATTTGCTATCACCCTAGTATTTTCCTTTTCCGCAAGGGGCTTAATCTCTTTGACGAATCTTTCTCCCTCCTCGGGTCGCCAAAAGGACAGCTCAATTGGTATTATAGAACCCGGGTCTCCGATTCTATCCAAAAAAAGATTCCCCCGACGAGTACGTGCCCAGCTAAAAGGCTGGAAACTAATACTTTTTGTGCATACAGCTCCTGCCCCTGCTTTGATACACTCTTTCATCCCATGAACATTTATCGTTGGGGTTCCGGCGGATGCCACAATGGCGTTTTTAAATTTAATTCCTGCCAAATCTACATGCCAATTTTCCATCTTCTTTCTCCTCGTAGAGTAATGAATAATGAATCAAATCTTGCTTTGACCTATTATTAACCGGTTTTCTAATTCCTTGAGCCCTCTTCTTATAATTTTAGTGGAATGCTCAATACGAAAAAAGTATTATTTTTGAATATTTTTTTAAAAAAGCTTAAAAGAAAAGGGATCATGTATGTTGCAAATTTTAAGAGCATGACCGTAAAAAATTCTGCTAATCCGGCACAGCATGAAAAGGAAAATAGCTGAAAAAACTGTCTTTTCACTCGATATTATTTAAATTATACCTTGTCAGCAATTCATAAATTTGGCAACGGAATCAAGAGAGAGACTTGAAAGAGCTCATAACGCCAAGCTCAGCCGCAGTCAGGGCAACAGAGGGATTGCCGGTTTAGCACGACCGCCCCGCCCTGGCTGTCTGCTGAAGCGACATGTTGGGTGAAAACAATATTATAACAGTGCCTTAATACTAAGTAGTCTCTCGATCTTTTCTACGCGTGCATTAATGACTTTAATCGAGTCAGCAGCCTCTTTCCCTTCCTCATGCATATAAGTGGAAAGCCCCCGCAATTGCACGGCAGCATCTTCTATTGCTTTTTTGTAGGGAAGAACACCGAATGACAGTAAACGTGTTGATTTATAGAGAGGAATCGCGTGAAGTTTGGCTATCAACTCGCATGAACTATTCATTAGCGCTTCCTGGGCTTTGTCAGACTTTTCCTTTGATCTGCCAATGGGGGTGTGGATTGTTCGTGCATGGAATGCCAATATGAAACGCACCTCACCAACAGTCCTCAGAAGATCATGGAGTGGATCAATAAAGAACTTAGACAGGACCTGCCCAAAGACATAGACGATAACACCTCCAAGAATCGTAAAGGCTGCCGTGACAACGATTTTTTCTAGTTCAGTCATACAATAGTCATCCATCGGTAGCACCCAACGCTTCGTGTAACCGGCTGACAATAAAACTCAACGGAATTTCCAGATCGTGTTGATGCGATTAGGTAGCTACTTTTGTATTAAATCCAAAACATCCAGCCCTGTTTTATCTTCGATTATGTCATATGACAGAACTCTTAATTCTACATCTACATAACCATACATACCTATTTCACTGTAAGGATATATGCTTTCTCCAACAACCTGATAAGATTTTAGGGTTCTTAGCCACGCGGTATTTCTTTTTGAAAGACCAGGAAGTAATGCTTCTCTTTCTTTGTATGTTTCATAGTGAAGGACAGCCCCCGTCCGTGCGTTGCGGAATATCAATACATAAGCGATGTCCTTTATTCTGTTTTTTGTATTATTGGCTATCGACCAAACAAATTCACCTCCTGAAATATTTGTAAATCTCGGTTCTACTAAGGTAACACCAGTATTGCCTTTCTTGGGCTTGAGTAATTGGGATGGAATAGTAGGCTCCCAGTTTTTACCCTTGGACTTAAGTCGATTGATTAAAAATGATGCGACAGCAAAATTAAGATTCTGAGAATCCGATAATGTCAAGGTAGTAACACCAATGACTTCACCTAATTCATTAAAAAGGGGCCCACCACTACTACCTGGCGAGATAGGCGCAGTGATTTGTAAAAATGTAAATTCATTATGGCTTCTGATTCCACTGATTATTCCTTCGGATACCGAACCTGTTAAACCTTTTGGGTTACCAATTGCTATGACCTTTTTCCCTATTTCAGCGTAAAGGCCTTTTCTTATTTTTAGTGGTGTATGGGATTCTTGCACTTCAAGTACAGCCAAATCTAACCGTTCCGAATATGTGGATATATTTTTTACTTCATATAGTTTTTTCGAATCTATGACTTGATAAATAACTCGAGAAGCTCCATTTACAACATGATAGTTTGTCGCAATATGATGTGCGTCAATAAAAAAACCACTTCCAAGAGATAATGGAATATTAGAACTATCGTAGGCAACTAAAAGTACAATTGATTTTTTTGCCTCTTTGTATATTTCGCTGGTGCTTCTAGCATAAACTGAAATGGCGGCAAGGCAAATAAAACTTATCGTTAATAGTAAGATTCGGTTAACTTTCATTAAAAATCTCCAATTATTTACACCCAACATACGGCTCAGCCAGAGCCGGATTTATCGGCGATTGGCTGCAGCCGATGGTTAGTTTGTGCTCAATGCCTCTACCCTTTCAGCTTCTTCACCAATAGATCCGCGATTTGCTCTATGGAGTACTGATCCAGAGGTAAGTATCCTATGGTGGGAGGCAATCCGTCCAAGTCTGTCTGGTCCACTCTGATGGGGAGAATGTACTCGCGCCCCTTTTCTTGAAGGGCGCGTGCTTGGGCGCTTCGACGTTCATGAGTAGTCCATATACGATTTCCGTACTCTGCGGAGATAAACATAACACAGTAT
>JAYEFV010000066.1:0-5189 GCA_034658755.1 Thermodesulfobacteriota bacterium
ATCGCTTTTTTAACACTATTTTTAATCTCTTCAAGGATAACGGAATCTGACAGTTTTGTTTCCGTTATACTCTGTTGGTCATCTATAATAATAGTCCGGAGTCTCTCAACCACAGAGCGAGTCGTGCGTACCAGAACAGATTTCGGAATGTTATTAAAGAAAGAATCTGCCTTTGAAAGTTCAAGGATATAATCGACTCCGGGAAGCATTCGCAAAAGAGTCTGCTGTTTTTCGGTTACATCCATTTCTTTTTCTAAGCTTTCTTAATTTAAGTTTGTAATAAAAAATTCATTTCGGTTTTTAAATTAAATTTCATACCATTTTAAAGTTATTTATTTCAATAGATTTATTTAATATGTAAAATACATGTTGAAAAAATACTTTATGCATGGAGAATTATAAGCTATGTAATCCTTTAGTTATAAATTTTGTGCATTTTGTGGCAAAACTTTTTCCATTTTGCCACTAAGGCACCAAGGCACGAAGAAAGAATAATAAATATAACCTTTGTGTCTTAGTGTCTTAGTGTCTTTGTGGCAAAAATCTATTGAGGCAAATCAGGTATGACTTTTTCAAAAATTGCCTTTATCGTCAATCCGCATGCCGGAAACGGTGTAACGGGATCAAATTGGCCTTTTATTGAAGCTCTTGCCAGAGATCGGCTGGGTCATTTTGAGACTTATATGACGCAAAAACCTGGTGATGCTTCGATGTTCGCAAAAGCTGCCGTTGCCAAAGAGGCCGGTCTTGTGGTCTGTATGGGGGGAGACGGTACGCTGAACGAGGTTATCAACGGCATCATGATGCATGAGGAATCCATAAGGTCAGATGTGACGCTCGGTTTTGTCCCCAATGGCACAGGCTGTGACTTCGTCAGAACCGTTCCAATACCACAAAACATGGAACATGCCTTAAATTTGATTGCAGCCGGCTCTGTTCGTAGCATAGACTTGGGAAAACTTTTTTTTCGGAATCACGAAGGTTGTGAATGTCTCCGCTATTTCCATAATATTACAAGTTTCGGTCTGGGGGGTGAAGTGGCTCAGAGGGTCAACAGGGCTTCAAAAGCGTTGGGGCCGTTTATTTCTTTTCTGTGGGCAACGCTTATATCCATTTTTCTATACGGTAAAAAACGGATACGGATTAGAATCGATAATGATTTTGAACAAGAATTTAATATCTGGAACGTGGCCGTTGCAAATGGCCGGTACCATGGAGGCGGTATGCAGGTAGCCCCGAATGCATCGGTTTATGACGGCCTCTTGAATGTAACGGTCATCGGAGATCTGACCATTCCTGAAATCTTTTTAAATCTCCCCAAGCTTTACAATGGCAGAATATATGATATTGATAAAGTCGTTATATTTACCGGGGAAAAAATAGAGGCGTTCTCGGATCAACAGGTTCTTCTTGATGTTGATGGAGAGCAGCCCGGAATGATGCCGATTGTCATTAATATGGTTCCCGATGCGTTGAAAATTATTACAACCTAACCCGGGCAAAACGGAAAAGTGAACTAAGGTTTGATTCCCATTCCCCTTGTTGGTTAGGATATGGCCTTGAGTTCTAAGTATCTTCTTATTCCAAGACATGGATGTTTCTCTTTGCACATATATCCTTGAGAATCTTCGGCCATACAGAGATTTCGACTTCGCCGAGATGGGCCGTTCGAAGCAGGTACATGTGGGTCCTGGACTGTCCGATACCGCCTCCGATGCTCAGAGGAATCTCATCATTGAGGATGGCCCGGTGATAGGGAAAATTGAGGAATTCTTCCTGGCCGGACATCTTTAGCTGGATTTTAAGCGTCTCCTTGGTGACTCTTATGCCCATCGACGTCAGTTCATGGCGCCGTCTTGTTACCGGGTTCCACACCAGGATATCTCCGTTTAATCCATGACACTGTTCACCGCCCTTAACGATAGTCTCGGTAGCCCAGTCATCGTAATCCGCAGCGCGCATTTCATGGGGATACCCATCCTTTAAAGGCCAGCCAATACCGATGATGAAGATCGCTGGGGATTTTTCCATAAGGATCCGAGTCTCTCGTTTCTGCCGCGGCAGGTCCGGGTACCAATTCAGCATTTCTTCGGCATGAAGAAATGTAAGTTGCTCAGGAAAGTCGGGGTATTTATCTGTCTTTAACTGGGGGAACCTTTCCTGAGCCATCTTGCCCGCACCCCGGATAACCTTCCAGAGCTTTTTAACGATATCTTTGAGAAAGTCAAGGTTGCGATCGTTCTCGGTTATGGCCAGCTCCCAGTCCCACTGGTCTACATACGCGCTGTGATCGTGGTCCAGAAAATAGTCTTTGCGCACAGCTTTCATGTCAGTACATATGCCTTCACCTACATCACAGCTAAACTGTTTGAGAGCCATGCGCTTCCACTTTGTAGCTGCCTGAACAACCTGGGCGTGTATGGGTTTATTGAGTCCAAGCCCACAAGTAAACTCCACGGGTGTTCGCGAGCCGTCGCGGTCCAGGTAATCATTCACACCGCTATCGCGGTCAACGATCAGGGGGACCTGCACCATTTGCAGATTAAGTTCCTTACACAGATTCTCTTCAATGTAGTTCTTCACTGCAAAAACAGCCCTCATTCTTTCTTTTGGAGAAAGCAAAGGTTCGTAGTCTGTGGGTAGAATCTTTTCCAAGTCATCATAGTTCCCGATACCAGGTCCGGCTAGGTCTGCTTTTTTGTCCGTCATTGGCTTTCCCTTTATTTTAGCAATGTCCGTTTGTGTTTCCCGGGTTTTCTCATATCCGGATCATTTATCAACCTCCTGATTTTGGAGTAGTATTTTTATACATCAACTGAAAATCAACCTCAAGGTTTTTTGACCGAAACATCTCTGTTCCTATCCAATTAAAATATCATTTTTTGATCGGCTATTTTTTAATGATGGGGTGCTTTCATATCTCCTCCACCAAAAAGTTTGAAATTTTAACGCTGGGCTTTGGGGCGGCGAGGAACGAGCCGTCCTACAACAGCGTGATGTTATGATCTGTTTAATTCCCCATCATTAGACACATGACCGTAAAGGATACTGTTAAAAAGACCTGAAATCAGTAGACATAACGAAATAAGCCATTAGCTGCACTTGCATGTTAACCAGTGCTATGCAACAGTCAGATGTTGGACTTCCTTTTTAATTTTCGGTGAGAGAATATCTTCTGCCACATCAAGATCGTAATCCATTTGAAGCCCAAGCCAGAATGACGGGGAATTGCCAAAATAGGCCGCAAGACGAAGAGCCGTGTCTGCGGTTATGCTCCTTTTACCATGGACTATTTCATTGATACGGCGCGGAGAGACTCCAAGGCCTCTGCCAAGCTGGTTTTGGCTTATGTTCATCGGTTTAAGGAATTCCTCAAACAGAATCTCGCCAGGATGAATTGGGGGAATCTTCTTAACCTTCATTTTGTCACCTCAATGATAATCAACAATCTCAACATTGTATGCATTTCCGTTTTGCCATTTGAAACAGATTCGCCATTGATCATTAATACGAATGCTATGTTGTCCTTTTCTATTCCCGGATAGATATTCAAGCCTGTTAGCAGGAGGGATTCTAAGGTCCTGGATTGTAGAACTCCGATTCAGCATTCTGAGCTTTCTAAATGCGATCTTCTGAATATTTTGAGGTAGCTTTTTGGAAACCTGCCGATGAAATATCTTTTCAGTTTCACTACACTTGAAGCTCTCTATCATAATGTCTTAAAGGTATAACGCATAACGTTATAAGTCAAGTTATTTTTTGCCAAACATTTTTGCCTAACCCACAAACCCCAAAGTTAGCGACATTTGCCTTTTATTAAGGGGCCTTTAATGATGAAGCATGACTCCATGAAATAGGTGGAGGTGCCATCATGCTCCGGTCGTTTCCTCTGGATAAAATGTGGTACAATACTCCCTTAAATTCCATGCGTAATGGTCTGGCTGTTTTTGATAATTAGCAAAACCCTTGGTTATTGCCAATCGTTTTAATCAATAATCAAGGTTTGATCCCATTCACTTTGTGGTAACTTCGATTTTTCACCTCGTATCTTATTGTATTTATAGATAAAAATAAGTGTTGAACAGTCTCCAATAGTTCCTTGACATGTCCCATTGGTTTCCGAATAATAACTCCAGTATTCATAAATGATACGATTGTATGTTATGTAATTTATCCATATATTGTTATTGCTGAATGTGCCATTACAGAATTTTTTCCGGTGAATTAAATTGTTATCGCATCATTTTTTATTGACATATATGCATAAAAGGTGCATATTGATGCATATGAGAACAACATTAAACATAGACGACGACGTGTTGGAAAAAGCATCTCGCTTAACCGGAATCAAAGAAAAAACGGCCCTGGTCAGACTTGGCTTAGAGGCGTTGATCGCCCGTGAAAGCAGCAAGCGGCTTGCAAAACTGGGCGGAACAGAAAAGGATCTGCAACCTATACCGAGGCGAAAATTTTAACCACAGGAATACATTGAGTATTTTGAGGATTAAAATTTGAGACTGACGAAGGAATTGGGCAAAAGGAAGCGTTTTGCAAAGGTCTCATAATCATGGTTCTGGTTGATACTTCTATATGGGTTAATCACCTTCGAAAGGGTGACATCCAGCTTGAGGAATTGTTGCTCAATGGTGAGGTTGTTTGTCACCCTTTTGTAATCGGTGAGTTAGCTTGCGGGAATATCAAAAATCGATATGAAATACTGACCCTGCTACAATCCCTTCCAGAAGCGCCAACTATAGATTTTGCTGAATATCTGTATTTCATCGAACAGAACCATTTGAGTGGAATCGGAATTGGTTTTGTCGATGTGCACCTTTTGGCATCTGCTAAATTGTCCGGGATTCCTCTATGGACGAACGATAAGAGGCTCAAAGAAACCGCCCTTAAATTAAAGGTATTTTATATTTAGCTATTAAAAAAATGATAATCATGGCATGAACCTTGACCGGGATTTCGCTGCGCTCAACCCGTCAGGTTATGCCCACGTTATCTGCAAAAACATATCATCGACATTGACAATTTTAAACGAAAGAGTATAATACAATTCAAATTGTGTTAACTGCGGGGTTTGTTTTTTATGAAAGCTACAAAGGTCTTTGCAGTTGTCATGGTACTTGTATCCATGTGTCTTGCCGAAAGCAAACGTGTGCAGGTCACCGTGGCTGAGGTTG
>JAYEFV010000067.1:0-5180 GCA_034658755.1 Thermodesulfobacteriota bacterium
AGCAACGCGGCAATCTTATATGAGTCGATCTTATCGTTTTTTGTTTTGCCGCCATGAATGGCTTTCATGTATAATGCATGACCGAGCACAAAGGTTACTTTGTGCTCGGAACAAAGGTCTGCAACCCTTCTGAAGCGCCTCCACTCAGAGAGGCATGAGCCAGAGCAACTGGTCGGCATTTTGTCCGAGTCAGTTCCTCTGCTGCAAAGCCAACAGACGGACTGGGATGAAATCACGGCGCTCATTGCTCTTGAACTGACTCGCAAGCGACTGAGCTTTAACATCAGCCAAGAACTCGCGAAGGATATCGTCGCCAGCATTCACAAAGAGCTAGGAACCACCGATGATTGATCCCCAAGTTGTAGGCGAACGATCTGATGAAGCTTGGTCTCATCTGTATTTCGCCTCGTTCCTAACGAGAATGGCGGAAGGATTGGATCCCGGGTGTTCTGCCGATTTTCATCAAGTTTTCTTAACCTTCATGGACAAAGCCCAGTCGGGCTATCGCCAGCGCGAGATCGGTCCCCGATCTCTGGCTCCGATCATACTGTTAATGAAATTCGGACTGATCCTTACCGATCTCGAACCTAAGTTAAAACGGCACGTCCTGATAGTCATCTGCCAGGCTGTACAGGACGAAGCAACGAAACGAGATCCGTACTCCTCGGCCACTGTATACCCGTCTATTTGGTCCCGCCCAGTTACAGGCGCACTCGGATGAGCAAAAAATGATGGAGGAGGTTTTCGCTCACCTAAACGCAACGCTGGGCTTGATTAGTCTCCGCGGTGAACACTACTTCGAGGATCTAAGAAAGGAGGTTTTTGCTTTCAAAAAGGAAAGAGGGAGGGTGGCAGCCCGACAGCATGTTTTGCGCCTGAACACCCATAATCTGGCTATTCCAAGGTTCTTTGCTGACCAGCTTGTTGAGGAATTGCGATCTCTACCGTCTCGCAGCTAGAAACGAATACGACAGCCTGCATCACCAGTGAAGCGTAATGCCTGGGTGGATCTTGATTAGCACGAGTCACGTGGCGGCTTCATACTCGACCCACCTGAGAGAATTCGAGACTGCTTACTCGCAACCAGTAGGCTCTCGACGCCACCGAGGGCGCGGGCGGAGTTTCTCAACAGAATAGTCCGTTAGCGGAGGTTCGCAATCCGTTGTCCCTGCCTTAGCACCAGTCGCCCAAGCAATCGGTGAACGCGGACCCCTTGACTGCGGGTCCGTTTGGCTACCGCCAAACGCCCCCGCCGTAAAGGGGCTGGTTAAATTCTACTTACTAATCGCTTGAGTATTTTAAATGGGGGACTTTAAATTTCCAATAAAAGTAATATTAGAGATGCTGAAAAAATTCTCATCTATATTATTCTTAAAAATTAAGAAATTAAAATCCTTACTAAAATGGGGGGCTTTAGCCACTCTCATTGCTGTTGTTACGTTTTATATTACCCTTCAAATAAATAAGCCATTGATTACGTTAAGGCCTGAACAGTTTGGGGATTGTATGTGTTATTTAGCTGTAGGTTTAAAGGATGGTAAGCCTGCTTCTCAAATTACATTTGTTATTACAAATACAGGAAATATCGTTGCTAAAAATATAGAAAGTGAATGGCATGTATCCGAAGCTTTTACAAAGACGGTTGGGAAATGGACTCTATCACAAGATCGTTCTGATAAAACGAAAATAGCTAAGGGTCCAGATTTAGAACCTAATGGACAGTATACACAAAGTATGCATTGGTTTTTTGTCCCTAAAAAGCATAGTATAAAAGATATTCTTAATGATTTTAAGTCAAATAATGGCTATTTAACCTTCGATGTAACAGTAACATATCAGAATGGATTATTTCCATTTATTAAACATAAACTGATTATTCAGGATCGCTATTTTAATAAAGAAACTCAAAGATTTGCTCAAAAATATTCCTTTTATTAGATAAATGAATTTAACCTGTCGCTTAAGAGGGACCGGGAAAGTCGTGCCACTTTAGAAAAGGTGTAATATCTCGATATGTTGTGGCTTTTTATGGAGTCTCTGCGCAATCGTTTACCGACCCCTTAGCTCGGCGTTATGTGTATGGAGAACAAATATAGATTATGAAGGTAAACCTATGATTGTAAGACCTAGATTGAACGATTTTTATGATTTACCTTTCACACAGGAACAAGTTGATTTTGCCATTCCATTTTTAGATGAAGATATACCTCTTTATCTTGACCCCTTTTTATTATGGAAAAGTCCATCTCAACAAGATAATTCATTGCATACTTCAATAATAAATTCATTTAACTATTTGGGAAGCTTATTTTTGAAAGATGAAAAAACTGCGGTTCAAATCCTGAAAGAAATATCAGAGTGTGATGAGGTTGGTTTAGGAAATTCAAAAACAAAACATGGCAAAAGAATTGGTGACAAAATGGCTAAAACAATTTTGTCTACTTTTAAGAATATCCCACAAATACAAAGACAAGGATTCACTCATTTTGAAGAGTTGCAGCTTTTGATCGAGAATTTTTCAAGAGATCGTGTGAGTGATATTTCATGTAATTTCCTTAAATCATTTTTGGCTGATTACACTATACAACAGTGTGAAAAATACACTATTCAAACTGATTTGATAGAGATACGCGTCTTCGATTGTAAAAAACTTGAAATAGTAAATGAAAAAATAAATCTGCCACTAAATCCTAATACTAAAGAACCAATTATGTTGGTGCCTAAAAGGTGGCTTCGTTTTGTGCCTTGGATAAATTTTGAGGATTATTTTCAAGAGTATGTATCAACTTCCAATAGATTAATAGAAGGAAAAACAATACCAAGAGTTGAAATACTGGAATACAACAGAAAGAACTACGACCAAGTTCAGGCTTATGTAAAAAGGAAACAGCTAGAACAAAAAGACTGTAAAAATGATCCGCTATTTAATCAAATACCAGTTTTATCCTCAAAAAGAAAACTAAGCACGATTACAAAACTTCCAACGGGTAAAACAAACAATGCAGATCAGGAGTACGAAAAGAACCTCTGCCCATTATTAGCCTCCATGCTTTACCCAGAATTAGACTTTGCTCAACCTCAATCAAGAACAGTGGAAGGTGTTTTAATCAGGGATTTGATTTTTTATAACAATACCTCTCATAAATTATTGAAAGAAATCTATGAAAAATATGAAAGTAAACAAATAGTTGTTGAATTAAAAAACACAAAAGAGGTTACCACAACTCATATAAATCAATTGAATCGCTATCTTAATAATGAATTTGGAAGTTTTGGAATTATATTTACGAGAAATAAACCACCTAAAAATGTATTTAAAAACACGGTTGCTTTATGGGCAGGGCAAAGAAAATGTATATTAATTTTGGATGATGAAGATCTAAAATTAATGTGCCAAGTTTATGAAAATAAGCAAAGAAAGCCAATTGATGTAATCAATAAAAAATATGTAGAATTTATAAGATCTTGCCCTTCTTAATTTTAACTATTTAAGGAGACTGTTATGAATAAAAAAGAAGTAGAAACATTTCTGAAATTACAGCCTCAATTAAAAAGTGCTTATGATGAAATAGCTCTTTTGTCTAAGAAGAAACCAACAGATTCATTAAATACATTTAAACTAAAATTTATAAATAGTATCCTCTCAAGAGCGAATGAAATATTAGAAGATAAATATAAACCATTTCCAGATGAGTTTACCTTATTTAATGAAGATGATATGCCAAATAACAGTGATGTCGTTTTTATTCTTTCTCATTATTTAACAGCTTTAGAAAAATTAAGGTGCGACAATATCACAAGGGAATTAGAATTTCCCCACAATTGGTTTTGGATTATTGATGGTAAGATTTCCGAACAGGAAACAAATAGACCTACAATCAAGTAATATAGTATTTATTAAGGAATTTGGATATTATGACTGAAGAAAATGAAGGGATAGTTACAGAAAAAAATATTGAAGATTATAAATTGCTAAAAGAAATGCTTCACTCTCAAAAAAAAGAGTTTGATCTTTTGGCGAAAAAGAAAGCCGATGGACAATTAAATACAATGAAAATAAAAATGGTAAATAGAGTTTTAGAACCATTAAAAGAACTGTTTAAGAATGAAGAATCATATAAATTTTTAGATACGTTAAATGAGGATGAGTTGCCAACAAATAGTGATGTTGTTTTAATTTTTAGTCAATATGAAACGGCAATAAATGAATTTAAAAATAAATATTATCAAAAAGATGAATATCTAAGTTCCGAGTGGGAAACTAAATGGAGATGGATGACAAAAGAATTTCCTCCAAATTATTACGAAAATTATTACGAAAATATAGGAAATGACGATGATTATGAAGATGATGAATAAAGTATTTTAGATAAGAATCTTCGCTCTTTTAATTCCTCTCTGACCATAGCCCAAAACAGAAATATTTTTTACTATAAATTTTGGAAAAAGAGATTTCAGCACAAATAGCCAAATACTGTTAAGGAAAAACTCACTGAAGATAGCACATAACAAATCACTGCACTGGATTTTTACTCCACTGTACTCGGTAAAAACCATTGAGTTCAATCGTTCCGTAAACAGAAAAAGCTATATTGCGCTATGCAATTATATGTTGCAATTTGCTATTTTTTGTAATATCGTTATCTAAAATAATATTAAAGGGGGTAACCATAATGGCAACCGCAGTAAGAATTACCGACGATTTGGTTCGGGACGCAAAAATATTTAGTAAAATCGATAAACGGTCGTTAACTGGCCAGATTGAACATTGGGCACGAATTGGAAAATGCGCTGAAGAAAATCCCGATTTAACCTATGGTCTGATTAAAGATATCCTTGTCGGTCTTGCAGAGCTGGAACAAGGTGAATCATCAGAGTACAAATTCGGATAATCGCCAATGAAAATTCTTCAGTCCCGATCGTTTGAACGAAAAGTTAAAAAATTCGGCAAACAAGAAAAAAAGGTGCTGGACAAACAGATTCTATTAATTGCCGAAAATCCATCTGTTGGAGCAGAAAAAAAAGGCGACCTCCGTGGGGTATATGTCCACAAACTCAAAATTAAAAACACTCAATACTTACTGTCCTATCGCTTTGTCGGAGCTGATCTTGAATTAATAATGATTGGCCCACATGAAAATTACTATAGAGATTTAAAAAACTACCTTAAAGCAAGATAA
>JAYEFV010000068.1:0-5176 GCA_034658755.1 Thermodesulfobacteriota bacterium
TTTTGAACCCAGGATAATATTTTTCTCTTTCCCTCCCGATAGAAATACTTTAACATGCCTTAAACAACTTGCAAAAGGTAATGGTAGTATTTTTTGTCTACTACCGGAACTTATTGAGAAGTTACATTTCCATATTCTAATTTACCTTCTAATCCATATCGAGAAGCCAAAGCAATAAGACGCGCAATGCATATCACTTCTTTCTCTTTGCACGAGGCACCTAACGTTAAAGATTGTATCTGGAGTTTTTGCGTAGCGGAATTCCAGATACAATCATATTGAACTAAGCCGATTCGCCCACCACTATGGGGATTTAATCCCATCATTTTCCAAATCAGTTCTTTTATCTTGATGTTCCTATTGCCCGATCTCCATTCACCGTCCCCAGGCAAAATAGAAACTTATTATATTAGGAGCGTCGCGCCAATCCCATCAATTTAGAGTTGTGAATGTTCTGCACGAACGTGCCATATTACACAATGCAAGAGTTGACACCATTCATGTACTGCCATACGACTTCCATGCGGTGGGCAAAGGATATCTTGGCTGTTCCGATTTTTTGGATGTCGATGACGGTAATAAACAGGCAGTCTCCAGAAATCGTGTCCGTCGATTTGTGCGAGGACACGGTGAGCGGAATGCCCCTTTCATTCCACCAGATGCCGTATTCGTGTTCGTGGCTGAAACTGGCGGCCGGTGGCGGAATCGGTCAGATCACCGGTTATCAGGACAGGAACGCTGGGATATGCTGCGGCGATTTTGGCAAACAATTTGCGAGTCCGTTGGGTTTCCAGGGACCTAAGACCGATATGCAGATCGCTGAGTAGAATAAGGTTTTGATTGGCCATCTTCTCCCTCCTTTTTTACGTTTATTGTGTCGTGCCCTGAATAGTGAATAAACAGCCGCTATTCAAAATTTATGGCTTTCGGTACGTCCATAAATAAGTAAGCAACTATCCTTAAAACATAATTTATTTAATTATTTATGGATATCCCTTATTATCTAGGCTCCCTTAAATTCTATGCGTAATGGGCTGGCCATATTGGATAATTAGCAACATCCTTGGTTATTGCCAATTGTTTTTAAACAATAATCAATGTTTTACCTCAATCTCTGTTATTTTTACTCAACAGCAGCCTCCTCATCCACTTCAGTCTGGCCCATGACACCCGCTGTGCCTCTGTGTCATGTGTGGGTAAAGATCATCCTTTTAATGGGTGACACCGGTTTTATTTTTGAGAACGCTTCGCTTTTTTATGGTTGACACTAACTATCATATTATGATAGTTATTACAAATTAACAATTTGATTTAAGGATATACTTATGGCTCAAGATTTCAAAGCCGTTTATTTTTCTGATTTTCCAGCTGAATCTGCAAAACAAAAATCGCTCACTTTAGCTTTTGGCTCTAAAACAAAAGAGCTATACGAAGCTGTTCGAGATTTATCGAGTGAAGAAATAAGACTATTATTAAAGGCGGATAATTATGATGATATTATCACCACTGCCCAAAATGAAGATTTACCCCTGAATACATATTGCCTCCGTCAACTAAAACAATCTATAAGCCAAGTTAAAGAACGTCAACTCAAATTTTCGTTTCCTGGAATAGAAGACCAAACGCAACTTTTTGATCCAGTAACCGTTACGTTTAAGGGCGGAGCAAAAGAGCCGTTTGTTCGGTGGTATCCATATTTACAAGGATATTCTCCACAATTCGTTGAAACTATTATAGAAAAATATGCTCCTGATTCAAAATGTATTCTGGATCCATTTGCCGGTACAGGAACAACTGCATTTACAGCTTCGAATCTTAAGAAAAAAGCTTATTTCTGTGAAATTAATCCAGTTTTGCAATTCATCGCTCTAACTAAAATTCAAGTTCGACAATTAGAAACCGTCCATAGGTTGAAACTGGCAAAGGAATTACTTAATGCTAAACAGCTAATAAAAAAAGTGGAAGAATTTCCAACCGATTACAGATTGCACTATTCTTACATAGAAACCTTTGGTGACAGTGAATTCTTTAATCCTAATATATATAAACAAGTTTTAAAACTTAGGACTTTGATTGATGAAATTGCCTTAGAAAAACCACTAATATCTGATTTGATAACTATAGCTGTTTTGTCGGCACTTGTGCCAGCCTCAAAAATGAAAAGAGCTGGCGATCTTCGGTATAAAACGGTTAAAGAGGCAAAAAAGCCAACCCCTTCATTGATAGAGACAATAAATCAAAATCTGTTCAATATGAGCCGTGATATGCAATATGATATCAATGGCCTAAAAACAACCCCATTATTAATTACTGAAAGTGTTCACTCTTTAGCCAATGTACCCTATCTTGAAATAGATACAGTTGTTACTAGCCCACCGTACGTTAATGGCACAAACTATTTCCGAAACACAAAAATTGAGCTATGGTTTTTGCGATGTTTAACCGAAAAAAACGACTTGACCAGATTTCGTGCAGAAGCTCTAACTGCTGGCATCAATGATGTAACTGTGGCAAAAACTTCCTCTGAAAATCATCCTGACGTAGAGAAAATTGTGTCAATTCTAAAAGAACACGCTTACGATTCTCGTATACCTCGCATGATTGATGGTTACTTCAGTGAAATCACCGAAGCTTTTTGCGGTATTCGTAACCACCTAATAAATGATGCAACATTGGCGATAGATATTGGAGATTCATGTTACGCTGGTGTCCATGTGCCTGTGGACAAATTGTTATCAGCTTGCTTACAAGATTTGGGATTTGTCAAAAAATTAAGCGTTCCTTTGCGACAGAGAAGATCCAAAGGCGGAATGTTACTAAAACAATTGCTGCTTGTATTCAAATATAGACCACAAACACCGTCTTTTCATGCAGAAACCTCTATTTCACAATTGAATACCGGTTGGCAAAAATTTAAAGACACCCTTCCTCATCAACAACATCCATTTACGAAAAGAAATTGGGGACATCCACTACATTCTTTATGTTCATATCCAGGCAAATTGAAGCCAGCTATAGCACATTATTTAGCAAAGATGTTTGTTCCTGAAAATGGTAAAGTATTAGACCCATTTGCCGGTTCTGGAACAATACCATTTGAAGCAGCATTACAAGGAAAGCTTTCTTATGGTTTTGAACTTAATCCTGCGGCATTTGCTATAGCTAGTGGTAAAATTCAGCCACCTATTGAAAAGGAATGCCGTGTCCTGATTCGGACCATAGAAGATTTCATCGGGAAAAACGAGCCTAATAAGCAAGAAGTATTAGATGCTCAAGAGTTCGGATTTAACGGCAAGCTAGTTGAATATTACGACGTCCAAACTTTAGAAGAGGTACTGCTGGCCCGTAGATACTTTCAAGATCATCCGCCCAACAATCCGGAAGGTCTTTTTGTATTGGCCTCATTGCTTCATATTTTACATGGTAATAGACCTTATGCCCTGAGTCGTCGCTCGCATCCAATTACCCCCTATAAACCAAGTGGCCCTTATGAATATCGCTCCTTAATTGAACGTTTGAAGGCAAAAGTACAAAGAGGATTACAAAAACCTTTACCTCAAGAATTCCAGCCCGGCAAAATGTTTTTGCAAGACGCAACTGGCTGGTGGCCTCGAGAAATTGACCAGCTTGATGCCGTGATCACATCTCCACCTTTTTTTGACAGCACTCGTTACTATCTTGCCAATTGGCTACGCTTATGGTTTGCCGGTTGGTCTCCACGGGATTTTAAGGGTCGTCCACTTGGTTTTGTGGATGAACGACAAAAAAAGAGCTTTGATGTTTATGTTCCGATTTTACGTCAGGCACGGGAGCGATTAAAACAAAATGGAATTGTCGTATTGCATCTTGGGAAAAGCTCAAAGTGTGATATGGCAAGCGAGCTAATTCGTCTCGGAAAGAAATGGTTTCGGTCAGCAGACGTCTTTGATGAAAGTGTCGCCCATTGCGAGTCCCACGGCATCCGCGACAAGGGAACGGTTACATCTCATCAATATCTTGTCTTGTATTGATTAGACATAGTTGCTATTCGGTGAAGCCAAGAAGATGTCGATTCTTATTGCTTAATTTATCTTTCAAACCGTAATACCGAATAACTTTCTTGATTTCCTTGATTCGTTTACTGAGATTTGATTTTTCGCGTACTTGAAGATATCTTTCAACACCTTTGTTTATGTTTATATTTTTGTTGATAACAGGTGTCGAGCGGGTTAGCAATGAGAGGTCAGCTCCGGTTAGCTTGGCCAGTTTTATTAATTCGCTGTTAGTGTAGAACTTGCTTGGCCACTTGTCCCTTTTATTTTCGTTTGCTTCCTTAGAAAGAAGCGCTGCATTCTCTTTTGTTAATGGATATAACCACTTCGACGGCAAAATGTGGTCAATTGCCCAGGAACCTCTCTTGCTTTTTTTTTAAAATTTGCTTAGTTTTGAAACACCTACCTTGAAATCTTTTGAACAACTCATCAATATCTATTGGTTCATTTTCTGTTTCCAGGAGTAGATCTGCGATCCTCCTTTTCACTGAAGCCTCATGCAGTTGCTGGCTTGTCCTTTTCGGATTCAGCACAGCATTGATTGCCCCCTTACATGCTCGGCATTCCATTTGCCTTTCAAGTGGTCCCCAACCAGCGTGGCGACTGAAAGCTGAGAAGGGCAGTAGTCTGATCTCCATTCACCATCAACCTATGAAGTTATGTTCCCCATTTTCATGTAAGCATCCTAAATAATTTTTCGAATTCTGTTTAAAGCTTCTTCATCCACGAATTTTCCCATAACATAGAGCCTGATTTTTTTGCTTCTGGGGAATTCCTTCTTTAAAAGGATTTTGAGTAACTTTTTTAGCTTGTCAGACTTTATTAAAAACCTATCCTTAAAGTAACCGTCCTCAATAACCAAAAGTTTCTTTTCATCTACTTTAACAATAATGACAGTTCTATTGCGCTTATAAGTCTTTAGATCTATATAGTGTCCTAAAGGGAGCTTTTCTAATCTTTCACGTACAGTGTCAATTATCTTTGTTTTGTCAATCATCAGGTATGTCTAAATATTCTAATATTCCTGCAGCCAGATCCCCATTTACCGCCCTTAGATGAAATAGAAACTTATAATTATAGGATGTCCCGGAAGTCCCAGAAGTATCCGGGATTTGTTTTGGGTTTGTAACCGAAATCGAACACGA
>JAYEFV010000069.1:0-5155 GCA_034658755.1 Thermodesulfobacteriota bacterium
GGTACCCCTGCCAGACCTTGGGGCAAAAAGATGGTGACTAAAAGCAGGATGGCACCATAGACTATAACATCAAATTCCTCAAAATAATGCAGCCATTCGTAGCTCAAAAAGGTAATCAGACCTGCCCCGATGACAGCACCCCAAATATTATGCATCCCGCCCAGTGCGATCATGATCAGAAGCTTGATGGAAAAGAAAAGGTCAAATGTGGATGGATTAACAAAATTAAGATAATGGGCATAAAGACTGCCGGCCAAAGAGGCCAAAACAGCCGAATAGACAAAGACCAGTATCTTGAACCTGGAAACATCAACACCCATGGCACTGGCTGCCGGTTCACTGGCATGGATGGCCCTTAAAGCACGTCCTGTGGCGGATTGAATTACATTGACGGTAAAGATGAGGGCAGCAAACACAAAACCCCAGACCAAAAAATAATACCGTTCAATCGAGTTAATATCAAACCCGAACAGGCTTAACCCCGGGATACCGGCCATGCCGTCCGGACCACCGGTCCATTGGATCTCTTCATTGAAAATGATATAAGCGATGATCCCAAAGGCGAGGGTTGCCATGGCCAGATAATGCCCTCTCAGTTTGAGGGAAGGTGCTCCCACCAAAAACGCCACCACTGCGGCAACAGCCATACCGATACCCATGCCAACCCATGGATTAAAGCCGTACCGGACGGTCAGAATAGCCGATACATAGGCACCGATGCCATAAAACGCCGCATGTCCGATCGATATCTGCCCTGCATACCCCATGAGAATGCTGAGACCGATAGTAATCAGGCAATAAATACCCGCAAATACCATAATGTCGGTATAATGTTCTATGACGGGAATTTGGCGTGCAATCCATGGAAAAATAATGATAAAAAGAGCAAAGATGGTTATGGGGAGTTTGGCGATTCGTAACATGCCTAAAACCTTTTAATCCTGCTAACCTCTATGCTGCCCAGAATCCCGCTGGGTTTAAAAAATAAGACAACCAGTAGCACAATCAAAGCAAAGGCATCTTTGTATCCCGAGTGAATAAGACCTGCTCCAAATGATTCGATGCTTCCCATGATCAGTCCTCCCAGGATAGCGCCCGGAAAGCTTCCCAGCCCGCCAAGAATAGCCGCCCCGAATCCCTTTACCGCCAGCATGGCTCCTCGGTCATATTCCATAAGGGAAATCGGGGTTATGGTAATACCTGCCACCGCTCCGATAGCGGCTGAAAGAGCAAAGGACAACAAAATCATCTGTTTGACATTGATGCCTACCAGACTGGCCGCATCCGCATTGTCGGCGCAGGCACTCATGGCCTTGCCGATGATGGTCCGATCAAAGAATATGGACAGAGCAACGGCGGTGATAATCAAAAAGCCAATCACCCAGAAATACTGGGGTTGAACCACGGCTCCCAGAATGTCGATTGGATTGCGGCCGGAAAACGCGGGAAGATCAAAAGGGTTCTTGCCCCAGATAAACATAGCAATCCCCTTAATCAGAATGGACGCTGCGATTGTTGCGATAATCAGGGTAAGTACCGACGGTCGGCGGATGGGGCGAATGGCGAGACGATCCAAAAGCATCCCCACCAAGGTGACAAGGATAATTGTCCCCGGAAAGGCCAGAATAAGGGGAAGCCCCATGGCAACATGCAAGGAAACCATTATCAATCCGCCCAGCATGACGAATTCACCCTGGGCAAAATTGATGATTTCGGTCACATTATAGATAATATTAAACCCCACGGCCACCATGGCATAAACGCTGCCCACGGTCAGCCCGGTAATGAGGTATTGTAAAAGCTGGCTTGCCAGCGTAATTTTTTCCATATCACTGTATCGAATGAAAAAGTGAGGACGATGAACCCATCGTCCTCACAAATGTCTGGCACTGCAAGTAACTGGATCAGTCCACCAGTGCCCAGTCATCGCCTTTCACTACCACCATGCTAAAGGCCTCTTTTGTCAGACCGTTGTGGTCGTCCGGCGAAAAGTTAAAGACACCATGCTGGCCCACAAACCCTTTTGTTTTCTCAAGGTAGTCCCGTATTCCGGCCTTGTCATTGCCTGCGGCAGTTAGGGCGTTCACAACCAGCTGAAGGGCATCCCAGGCATGTCCGCCGAATGAACTCAAAGGTTCATTGTATTTGGCCGAATAGTTCTTCAGATAATCCATTGTTACACTTTTTTGAGGGTGGTCTGCCGGTAAAAGCTCGGCAATATTACAGGCACCCAGCGGGCATAACACACCCTCGGCAGCTCCTGCAGCCAGCTCGATATTTTTACGACTGCCAAAGCCATGGCTCTGATACAACGGAATGCCTGCCATTCTCAGATCTCTCCAGTTACGAATCATTGTAACCTGTGTCGGACCGATGGACCAGTTGACTATGGCGGCCGGGGACTTGCCCTTGATTTTGGTTAACTGGGCCGTCATATCCGTATCCTTTGGACCGTATTTTTCATCCGCAAGAATGTTCATATTATAGTCGGGTGCAAGCCTGATCAGCTCTGAACGTCCACTGGCCCCGAATCCGGTGGTTACGCTCATGATGGCAATTTTATTGATTCCTCTGTTTTTAAGATGGGTATAAATGGCTTCAACAGCCATGCTGTCCGACTGGGGTGTTTTAAAAACCCATTTATACGGCTTGCCCGTCTTTTCATTGTGAACAATCTTGTAACTTGCCGCACAGGAGACCAGAGGAGTTTTATTTTTTTCAGCAACCGGTATAACCGCAAGGGAGAGTCCGCTCAAAGAAGGACCGATCACCGCACAGACCTTATCCCTAGTAATGAGCTTTTTTACCGCCAGGTTGCACTTGGTGGCATCCCCTTCGTCATCATAAATAACAAGTTCCAGTTTTTTTCCGTTAATGCCGCCGGTATTGTTGATCTTTTCAGCCAGCATCTCGGCGGTTTTCTTTTCCGGATCACCCAAAAAAGAAGCGCGGCCGGTCACGGAAAAAACGGCCCCTACTTTATACTCTCCATCGAAGGCGTTTGCCTGGCTGATGAGCAACCCGATACCGAAAAAACAAATTGTTGCAATAATAGAAATCCTTTTGAGTGTCATTTTCTCCTCCCTTTGTTTCTGGTTTTAAGAATGATGATTTTTCTCTATTAACCGGTTTAAAAAGTTTTGATGTCTTTACATCGTATACACTTTGCTTCCCTCAATCACCGTTACGTTGTTCTTTTGAAGTAATTTTATGGCATCATCGATCGGATCGATTCTAAAAATCATTACCGCATTTTTCCCGCTATGCTGAATAAATGCATACATATATTCTACATTAATTCCGGCCTGGTGCAAAATATCGAGTATTCTATTCAGGCCTCCGGGCCTGTCTTCCACTTCTGCTGCCACCACATCGGTTTTGCTCACGGTAAAACCACGCTTTTTTAGTGCTTGTATTGCCTTTTGATTGTCATTTACGATCAGACGCAGCACGCCAAAATCGGATGTATCGGCCAGGGCCAGTGCTCTGATATTGACATCCGCTTCTGCAAGAATAGCTGAAACTTCAGCCAAACGTCCGGCCTTGTTTTCCAAAAATACTGAAATTTGTTCCGCCCGCATATCTTGCCTCCCCCTTTGGATTGATGATTGTTGATTATTGCTTGTCGTTTGTTTGGATTGAAAGATTGAAAATTTTCAATCTTTCAATCTTCAATTGACACTTATATCTTTCGATTGTCAATCACCCGCACCGCTTTTCCTTGGCTGCGGGTAATCACCTTTGGTTCCACCAGCTTTACTTTTGCGGAAACGCCGAGATAATCCTTTATATTCTTTGCTATCTTTCTTTCCCGGTCCTGCAAGTGTCTTACTTCATCGGAAAACAGACGTTCACCCACTTCAACCAGAACCGTAAGCGTATCCAGATTATCCTTCCTGTCAACCACGAGCTGGTAGTAAGGCTCGACTTCATCCATTTCCATGAGAACACTTTCAATCTGTGATGGGAACACATTGACGCCGCGGATAATCAGCATATCGTCAGTACGACCGGTGACCCTGTTCATGCGTATATGGGTCCGGCCGCATATACACGGCTCCGGATTGAGTAAGGTTATGTCACGAGTTCTATACCGTATCACCGGGAACGCTTCCTTGGTTATGGTTGTAAAAACAAGTTCGCCGGTCTCGCCGTAAGGAAGAACTTCTCCGGTTCCGGGATCGATAATTTCGGGAATAAAGTGATCCTCAAAGATGTGAAGACCTTTTTTTGCTTCATGACATTCAATGGCAACTCCGGGCCCGATGACCTCGCTTAACCCATAAATATCTACCGCAGTTAAATTCAACTTCCGTTCTATCTCCTCCCGCATATTCTCAGACCAAGGTTCGGCCCCGAATATTCCGAATTTAAATTTTAAATCTTCAAAAGAAACCCCCATCTCCTCAGCAACTTCCGACAGGTGAAGTGCATATGAGGGCGTTGCCGTCAATATGGTGGGGCCAAAATCCTTCATTATCACAACCTGTCTTTTTGTATTTCCTCCGGATACCGGAATAACAGAAGCACCGAGTTTCTCCGCACCGTAATGGACGCCCAGGCCTCCTGTAAAAAGCCCATAACCGTATGCATTGTGAATTATGTCTCCGCGAGTTGCCCCGCCTGCGGCAAGGGAACGGGCCATAAGTTCAGCCCAGGTATTAATATCCCGAGCCGTATACCCCACAACGGTGGGCTTTCCGGTGGTCCCGGAAGAGGCATGAATACGAACCACATTATCCATGGGAACGGCAAACATTCCAAAGGGATAATTATCGCGCAAATCCTCTTTTGTAGTGAAAGGAATTTGTTTTAAATCTTCTAACGACCTGATATCATTGGGCGTGATATGATTTTCTTCAAACTTTTTCCTGTAAAAAGGAACATTTGCATAGACACGATCAATTGTGGCCTTGAGCCGTCGCAGTACGATTGCCTCCAGATCTTCCCTTGGCATGGTTTCAAATCCGATGTCGAGAATCATTCCAACACTCCTCTCAAACAATAAAAAAGGCTGTGAGTAAAACTCACAGCCTTTTAAAAAACCATGAGTTTCAATTTGTTGTGTCTACCCATGGTTTTGTGTTTATGTCAAGTTCGGCATTTTTTACCTTGCCGGCCCATGGATAGACTTCCTAAAAAAGAAGCCCTCCAG
>JAYEFV010000070.1:0-5155 GCA_034658755.1 Thermodesulfobacteriota bacterium
TTTATTTGAGATTTGTATTTTGGTGCTTGGAATTTTCATGATTTTCATAAGCCATTAACTTTATTTATTCCAAGCGATTACCTGTTTAAATGACGTGGCCCTGTCGTATTAACCGCTTGACGCTAATATGAACTATGATCGACTACCACATTCATACGCTGCTTTGCAATCATGCCGAAGGTTCCATGGAATCTTATATCCGAAGCGCCATCAATCTGGGCATGAGTGAAATATGTTTTCTGGATCATCTGACCGTCCAGGAATCCGAAAAAGGACTCTCAATGGCTCCGGGTGAGATTCCTTATTATTTTCAGGCCATACAGCTTCTAAAGCAACAATACAAAGAAGCCATAAGTGTCAAAGCCGGCATAGAAATCGATTTTAATCCGGCCTATACGGACCTTTTCCAGGAAATTGCCGGCACATATGCCTTTGATGTTGTGGCATCTGCATTACATTTTCCCGGCGGCCTGAATATTGTAAGCGGGAGTTCCGCCTGGAGACATGGGGAAAACAATACAGATTATGTATATGGTCTCTATTATGAGCACCTCGAAAAGATGCTCGATTTTAATTATTTCGATGTGGTATGCCATATCGACCTGGTTAAAAAATTCGGCAGGAAATCTTCAAAATCCTTTGATAAAGAATTTAACGAAATATTGTTAAAAATAAAAAGAAAAAATCTGTGTGTGGAGATCAATACCAGTGGATATAACCATCCGGTCCTGGAAGCTTACCCTTCTCCGGATATTATTACAAAATGTCATGAGCTGGGCATCAGCATCACTCTGGGTTCGGATGCTCATTCGCCGGCCGATGTCGGACAACATTATGACCGTGCATTGCCCCTACTCCTTTCAGCCGGATACAAGCATTTAACCACATTTACAAAGCGCAGGTATAGTAAGGTTCCTATAAAAAGGCCAAAAGCCATAGTCAGATAAACGGAGAGAAAATGACCACAATCAAAAATATATTCCTTATGTTCAGTCTGTTGATAATGGCATTCGTTTTTTTTACTCAAACTGCGGCCCATGCAAAAAACAACCGCACATATTTTGAAACACTTCAAGAGAGTCTCATAAAGGACGGTTTTGATAAAAATACGATAATCAAGCTATACAGCAATCCAAAAGTTTATTTTGAAACAAAAAAAGCTTCCCTGTTTTTATCCCACCGTGAAGCCGTGTTAAATTATGATCAATTTGCTTTACCCCGGAACATCCACGAATCCCGTAAATATATGGCCAAACATAAGCCCGATTTGTTAAAAGCGGAAAAAACATACGGCGTAAACAAAGAAATCATTACGGCCATCATCCTGATTGAAACCAGGCTTGGGACCAGCTTGGGAGGACCTTCCGTATTGAATATGCTCTCGACCCTGGCTTCACTTGAGGATTCGGATGTCCGGAATATGTTTTGGGGCAAGGTTTCAAAATCAACCAAACTTACAAAGAAAAAATTCGAAAAATGGGCGGCAAGAAAATCCAAATGGGCCTACAATGAACTCAAGGCGTTTTTAACATACACCGCAAGGGAGAAGATTGATCCCGTCCGCATTTACGGCTCTTATGCAGGGGCCATGGGGATCTCTCAATTCATGCCGAGCAACATTCTTAACTTGGCCAAGGACGGCAACAATGACGGGCGTGTGGATCTGTTTAACCATGCAGATGCTATAATAAGTATTGCAAACTACCTTAAACATTACGGATGGCATAACGGAATAAATAAAAAAGGAGCGTATAAGGTTATCTATCATTACAATCACAGCAGGCAGTATGTCGATGCTGTATTAGAAGTTACAGAGCGTTTGAAATCTAAAATCTGAAAGGATAAAATTGGAAATAGCAACTGCTATTGTATGGATAAAAATCAGTGCGTTCTTTTATTTGCTGACGGTTCTTGCAATCATCGATATCATTCGCAAGGATTTCGGCACCATTGGGAAAAAAGCGCTCTGGGGGATGATTGCCCTTGTCCCGTTTATCGGATGGCTTATCTATCTGATTTTTGGATTCAGAAAAGGCAAAAAGCCTGGGGCTGGTGAGCAATAAACAAATACAGCCCCTTGAAAAGAAAGCGTTTTTCAAAGGTATCAAATAATATTTGACAATTTCATCCCTTTTTTATATTCATGTTTAACTTTTGTTTTTTATTGGTCCCATCGTCTAGCGGTTAGGACGCCGGCCTCTCACGCCGGTAACCGGGGTTCGATTCCCCGTGGGATCACCATAAATAATATTAATGGGTTACGGGGAATCGTTAACCCATTTTTTATTTAGAATGATATGATTTCCAACCCTATTTCCAACCTTGGTGATAAAAATCAGGGTAAAAAGCGGGAATTAGTGTCAATAAAAAAAACCGGCTTCCAACAGATGAAAACCGGGTTTTAGGTCTTTAGGTACGCTTTCTACTTCGCCATAATTATTAGCACAGAGTTTCTAATTTTTTTAGCAAGTCCTTGTACCGAAGTGTATTTAAACGGTGCTAAAGTATCTATTCGCTGTTTTTGGGATACGGAAGAAAGCAGACCCTTGAGATAGAATGTCTTAATGCCGTAGTTGATGTTCTGGGGCAGGTCGCCTTTCCATTTAAACATTTTTACCGCATCTACTTTACTTGTAACAATCCCTACAACCTGTCCTTCCATATTCACCAAAGGACCACCACTATTACCTGCCTGTATCGGAACGCTGATTTGCAGGGCACGGGGGTCATCTCCTAAACCAGATGTTGAGTTTATAACACCTTCAGTCAATTTTGGCTTAACGCCTAATAGATCAGGATGAGGGTATCCAATAGTAACGACCTTTTCTCCCAGCACAGCAGGTTTGGAGGAAAGGGGTAAAGCCGCTGGAAGAAGCCCGGTATCTTCCACCTTTAGCAATGCAAGATCATTAAATGCATCATGCGCAGCAACACTTGCGGGAATCTTTACGCCATCCGGTCGTATCAGAATAATATGATTACGCCCCTCAACCACATGGTTGTTAGTAACAACAAAACCAGAGGCTACTGACCAGCCAGTGCCAAAACATGCCTCTGTCTTTGCGGTTTCTTCCTTTTTGTAAGTCCCCACTTTTGCATGCGAACAGGCATACTCCAGATAACCTTCACCGATTGAATCAGGCATCGCCGGACTCATATCTATCTCTGATTCTTTAAGAGTATGTGAACGGATTATCTCGCCATTAGAATCGTAATCGATATAACTAACAAGACCAGACCTGGCGCTATCGCAATCAGCAACCCGGCAATTCTTTGTACATTTTTTGCCGGAGTGCGATTCCTGGAATGGCACCTCCATTGTCCAATACCACACTAAATTTCCCTGCTGCCTGATTTTGTTTTTATTTATAAAAAAATACTCAGTATCAGATCTTGAAAGATATCCCCATCCCGGATAATCCGTCTCTTCTAATAACTTGCCCAATGAGAAACGAGCGAGAACATTCCCCTGCTCTGCCGCTTTCCGGTACCATTTAACAGCCTCTGTATAATCTTTAGTAACGCCTTCGCCATTATAATACATAGACCCCAGTTCACTCTGAGCAAAAGCATCCCCCTGCTCTGCTGCCTTTCGGTACCACTCGGCAGCCTTCGTGTACTCTTTGGGAACGCCTTTGCCTTCAAAATACTTCTCACCTAGTTCATACTCAGCCTTGCCATCTTTCTGGTTCGGAGTTTTATCAGCATTTTTATTTTGCTCGGAATGCTTATTTTGCGGGTGATTATTCGTAGATGTCTGTATGTTGCCTTGCTGACCTATCACAGAGGAACTGGAAAAAAGAACAAAAAATAATAATGCCATACCAGCGTATATATTTTTCATGCTTACCTCCCTTTAAATGCCTTGTGTTCCTTATACCTCAACTCCATTAAAAATCAACGCAAAGTCATCTTTTTGGGGATCGACTTGGAATGTTTTTGAGTGAGTGGGCAAAATGTTCCTGAACAGGTGGCCGCAATGGAGCGGAATCAAGCGGAATATCCATAGAGCGATTTAATTTTGAAAAGGAAAATATTGTGCCGTATTAAGCCCCCCCTGTGTTTATACACAGACTTTGATATTAATAAAATTGCTTGACATCAACGCAGTTTGTTATATAATTTATAGTAATCATCCCCAGAGGGGTCTTAATAAACTCCCTGGCCCCCGTTGGGTTGCGATCCAACGGGTTTTTTTTGCCTAAAATAACCTGCCTTATAAAAAGCCAATAAACACAATGAATCGTGTAACTTACCTTGTTGATGGATTTAACCTTTATCATTCTGCCCGGGAAGCTGCGAAAGATTTAAATATCTCAACAAAGTGGTTAAATATAAAAAAACTATGCTCTATATACCTACCTTTAATAGGTAGTCTGGTAAAAGATAAATCAAAACTGGAAAAAGTTTATAAAATATGAGGAAAAAGAAACAGATGTTGCAATAGCCGTAAAACTCATGGAGGTTTTTTTTAACGATGAATGTGATACTGTAGTTTTAGTTACAGGAGATACCGACATCGTTCCGGCAATAACAACTGTAAAAATGCTTTTTCCCCAAAAAAACGTGTTTTTTGCCTTTCCATATAAAAGAAAAAATAATGAATTGTCGCGTATAGCTCCAGGGTCCTTCAAAATTAAAGCAAAACAATATGAAAAAACCCAATTCCCCGATCACTATAAACTCTCAGATGGAACGATAATAAACAAACCCTCAAGCTGGTAATTAGTAAACAACGTTCAGTAGATATTTTGTTGTTCGCCTAGGAAGCCGGATAGGGTTTCCGATTTTCGGCTCCGGCTCAGATTTTTCAGGTGTGGGGTTCTTTCTGTCCTTACTGCTCCTATGAAGACGCACATACATGTCTATAAAATTCATGCGATATCGTTTTTCAATAGGGGCAAATTTATTTCACAGGATTTGCCCTTTGATTTTTTGTGGATTTTCAGATATATGAAATGAGCTTGAACTGATTTCAGGTTGTACTCATGGCAAGGTATCTTCATGCATGTCATCTCTTTTTCACCTAAACAAAACTACCACAATGTGAAATTTTGCTTGACACGCAAACTTTTTTATAGCCTAATTGTACAATAGAAATGGCTCTGAACTTCACATCCCATCTGTATTCATATTCTACTGCAAACATTTCTTG
>JAYEFV010000071.1:0-18346 GCA_034658755.1 Thermodesulfobacteriota bacterium
TGGTATGGTTATTGCTCTAAATAAAATGGCAAGGATATGCTCGGAGGCATTGAGAAGTTAGAACAATCATTATAACCATCAGCAAGCAAAGGAGGAGAATTATGGTAGAAGTTAACGACTTTAAAAAATTGGATGTATTCAATGTGTTTTCAGAAAAACAGTTGGCAGAACTGGTGGAAATCACAGAAACAAAAACATTCGAGAAGGGGGCTCATGTTTACGAGAGGGGTAAACGGGCCGATCACATTTTTGTGGTTACCAAAGGAATGGTCAGCCTGAATAAATTCGAACCCGGTGAAAAAGTAGGAATTTCTTTTGAGAAGCGGGAAAAAGGCGATTTTTTTGGCACGGCCTGCTTCATGAAACCCCAGAAATATACACTAACGGGTGTTTGCCTGGAAGACTCAGAGGTGTTGGCAATTGATGCAGACAAATTGCTCAAACTTTGTGAAGCCGATCCTGATCTGGGATATAAATTTATAAAGGAGGTCGCAAAAGTTTATTTCGAGCGGTATAAAATTGCAAAAATGCAAATTCATGAAATGGTCAAAGCGCCCACGATTATAACCGCTTTGCCGGGATAACTCGGTTGGTTGCCAAGAAAAAAAAGATAATAACCTGAATCTTGCACGAGTCGGAGGCTTTCATATGCAAGGCACTTAAGGGTGAAGATTTGGTGTGCCACTTCGAAACCTTAATAACGCAAGCATATGGGAGCCTTGGGCTTGCACTCCTAACCAACCTCATCACCTCCACGCAGCTACGTCATTTAAACAGGTAATTACTTGGAATTAAGAAAGTTACTGGCTTATGAAAATCATGAAAATTCCAAGCACCAAAATACAAATCTCAAACAAATATCAATGACCGAAATTCAAAATTCAAAACAGATAGAATGACGGCGAGACATCCAATACGTGATTGAAATGTTTTGGTCATTGGAATTTGTAATTTTGATATTGTTTGTAATTTGAGTATTGTGATTTGGGATTTTAGTGCCGTATCCCGGAAAGCAAATCGCTTCTATCTGAATAAGTTAGAGTTGACTTTGACGAATCCCTGACATGTTCCATAACTGTCTTGCCTTTTATCTTCCGGTCTGTTATTTTTTCTATTAAATTTTAAAGCTCGTTTCTAATTTTTGGAGGCTTAATTATGAAAAAGTCAATTGGTGCAAAAACAATAATCTATCCTTCTCCTGTCCTTGTTGTTGGAACCTATGACAAAACAGGAAGACCAAATGCCATGACCGCCGCCTGGGCAGGGATTTGTTGCTCTGAGCCCCCATGCGTTACGGTATCGCTGAGAAAAGCAACATACAGCTATGGTAATATTGTAGAAAGCAAAGCATATACTATAAATATTCCTCATGAAAAGTATGTTAAGGAATGTGATTATTTTGGATCGGCATCCGGTAAAGAAGCGGATAAATTTTCAGCCACGGGTCTTACACCTAAAAAAAGTGATTTGGTAAACGCTCCATATATAGAGGAATTTCCGTTTATATTAGAATGCAAACTCCTTCATACATTTGAAATCGGATTACATACCCAATTTATTGGTGAAATTATTGATGTCAAGGTTGATGAGAGTGTAATGGATGCAAATGGAAATCCTGATATAGAAAAGGTCAAACCGATTATATACGCGACTTCATCTAAATCTTATCATGGCATCGGAAAAAATATTGGGGATGCATGGTCAATTGGAAAAGACATCCGGAAACATTCTAAATAAGGTAACATCTCAAAAAGTTTTGGTGTATTAAATGATGAGTAAATTTATTGCAAAGCGGGAGCATGTTATAGAAGAATCCCGGGAAATTGACCACCACGGTGATACGATCCAAGGGTTGCAGGCTGCCTTGGGCGACCTTCTCGGATCTGATGAGCTGACTGCCGAAACAGCGTTGATCATCAACAATGCCTGTGAGAAGGGCAGAATATCTTTTTCAGAAGTGGAAGAAATATGCAAAGGCAACGCAGAAGATGTGTTGCTCCTTTGCTGGGAATGGCGGCTGCTCGTACCGGTCAGATCATCGAAATGCGGGGAATGGGATGATCGCCTCCTGGTGTTGGACCACGGTGAGATTTATGAATTGCCAAACGTGGTCAAACACCTCGTAAAATCAGCGCGTAGAACGAGTCAGTGGGATCCGGACCTTGCATTGACTGAATTCTTCTCAGATACCGATGAAACCTTACGTAGTCGAATACCCGATCTTCTGAGGAAGATGAACGGACTTGCTCATTTTAATATTATCAACGCCTTTCAGATAAGGCAGGCATGTGCCAGGGCAAAAGTGAACCAAAGCGTAGATACCTTAATAGCTCTTTTAAAGGCTGGCGGAGTTATCAGCCCAAAATTGAGGGCGCTGTCTGATGTAGCCAAGGCGAGATCCCCGGTTTACGAAATTAACCCGTGTGTAGTTGCGTAAGCAAGTCAGGTCTTTTCCAACGATTTTTACTTTTAATCGTTGTTTGCAAATTGACTGTCTGGTTTATTTTTGATATCTGAATAGTAATCATGAGGCGAATGCCGGGCGGGCTTGGCTGGCTGGCGAGCTTGCAATGGCAGGCGGGGCGAAGCGAACTAACTCGTTGAGAAGTTACTGGTTTTTAGAATAACGTTCCGTTTAAAAGATATTATGCAGTGTCTGAACCATCACTTTTTACGAAACGGTTTGGCTTTTTCCATCCTTTATTCAAAACAGATTCTTTGGGTACCCAGTATTGTGAAGCTGACTATTTATAAAAAGATGATGCTCGGTTTCGGCGCCATTATCATAATAATGATCATTACCAGCACCTATATTCTGCTTGAGCTGAATACTGTTTCAAATGAGGCCAAAATCACCCTTACTTCTGACGTCCAGGTAGTGGATCTTGCCAAGCAACTGTATGCCATACTCCAAGATGAAAACGGCTATGCCCAGAAATATCTTATCTCCCGTGATGAAACCTATTTTTCCCTATTCGTTGCAACGAGCCGGCGATTTGACCAATACTTGAGTTCGTTGCTTAAGGCCCAGTCTGACGAAATAGAGCGTTCCCTTACCAGGAACATGCGCCAGGCACATGAATCACTTGTTGCCAGCATGCAAAGCGAGAGAGATAGTCAAGAGTTGGACTACAATCCGGTGCGAGACAACCTGAGGTCAGACAGCCTGAAAACCCTATCCAGATCTATTGATCATCTTATCAACACCAATCAGGTTTCTATTGGGAATGCCATGTCCAGGATAGAAACAACGACAAACCGTTCCGCCAAAGTAGCACTGTTGTTGATCGGCGGGACGCTGCTGGCCGCTATCTCTGCCGCCCTGATTATTACCCGTACCATCACCAGCCCTATAGACGATCTTATACAAGGGACTGAGCAGATTGCGCGGGGTAAATTTGAGCAGGTCAGAGTCTCTTCTAATGATGAAATCGCCTTGCTTGCCCATGCAGTAAATGACATGAGCGTCAAAATCAAGAATATAAATAAACATAGAACCCAAATAATGCAGCAGATATCGCACGAGCTTCAAACCCCCTTACAGGTGATGCTCTCTACATACGACATCTTGAAAAGCCAAAGTTCAGGCCCGCTGAATGATGAACAGATCCAGATGCTTGACACTATTCGCGGGGGAATCAAAAAATTGGCAAGCTTCAGCAAACAATATCTTGATCTTGCGAAGATTGATTCCGGCATGATGAAATACTACATGGAATGGACAGATCTTCTCCAGATCATTGAACCTATTGTTGAAGATGCAAAGCTCATTGCTGTACGTAAGAATATAACTGTAGAGTTGGCTGCACTCGATGCCCCTAAAGTCATGGTGGACGCAAAAAAAATATCTATCGTTGTCAGCAACCTTCTTCGTAATGCAATCAAATACACACGAAACGATGGGAAAATCAGGGTGAAAGTAGGCACATGCACCATGGGTGCACGTGTAGAGATTCAGGACTCGGGAATCGGGATCACTCCAGAGGAACTCCCCAAGATATTTAAAAGATTTTATCAAGCCAGCAATACAGGCAGAATAAGGAGCGGAGGAATCGGAGTGGGTTTAGCTCTTGTCAAGGCATATACAGAAGGGCACAGCGGCAAAATTTATGCCGAAAGTACCGTTGACGGCGGTTCGACATTTACGCTTGAACTGCCGGTCTCGCCTGAGGAATTCCAAGGCCCGGTAATACCCGCGTAGAATTAGGAGTAAGGACTTGCTCATGGAACGCCGTAATGTAATCGTTATCATTTTATGTTTTTTCCTTGCCGGTTGTTTGCCACAATTCCGCGGTTTCAAGCTTGAATCCCAAGCAGGAAGTCACATGGAACGCGCTGCTGCGCTGGAGGATTCATCATCGTATCACCAAGCCGCGCAGGAGTATGCGATTGTGGCTGAGCGTTATCCTTCAACAAGTTATTATAAACGCGCAGTTTGGAAGGCTGCATTGCTCAACATTCATCCGGCCAACTCAGAAATCGATTACAGCGCAGCACTTTTTTGGCTCAAAGTCTATCTCGGACTATCGCTATCCTCTAAGGAGAAAGAGGACGCAACATTATACGTTGCCATGCTGGAACGCGTTGATGGTTTGCAAACCGAACTTTCCTCTTATGTTGCAGAAAAGGACAAACTCCTTGTAGTTACTCGGAAACAGTCCGGTGATATAGCGACCGGCACCCAACGGCTGAGGGAATTGGGAACTGAACTGGCACAAGCCCGGGATGAGCTGAGGGAATTGGAAGCTGAACTGGCACAAACCCGGGATGAGCTTAAGAAAATGAAAGAAGTGGATGTGCGGATGCAACGGAGCAGAGATAAAAGTAACAGCAGCAAATCCCTCGAATTGGCTCAAAAACCATCGGAACTTAACAATAATGAAGACAACACACAGCAATTAAGCAGACACAATGCCCTTAAACCTCAAGATTTTTTCCCCTATACGATTCAAGTCAGTTCTCGTAAGAATAAGGAAGCATCTATTCTGGAAGCAATGAAATCAAGAAACAAAGGTAATTCCGGATTCGTTTCCCATGTATATATTCCTGGAAAGGGAGATTGGTATCGTGTATTTATAGGATTTTTTCGGACCGTTGAAGAAGCGGAAAAGGCCGCCGTTGAATTAAAAAAGCAAGAGTATCCTGATGCCTTTGTGGTTAATATGCCCTTTGCCATTCAGATCGGGATTTCCTCTAAAGATGAAGAACTAAAAAAACTTGAGGCCGCTCTTCGATCAAAAGGATACCTGGCTTATAGTGTTCTGGACAGATTATACAATAACAAAATAAGACTCCTGGTCGGAGCCTTCCGCACAGAAAAAGAGGCTGCAATACTCGCCAAAGAGCTACAGAGAAAAGGTTTCAGGCCTGAAGTGGTCCAGCGTTAACTATAACGTCTCGGAAATTCTACAACTTCTTGAAAATAAAGGTTTATTAATGGTAACCTGTTCATGCCACCAGAATGGAATAATGGAATGCTGGAATGCTGGAATATTGGGGATAAAGGCGGAAATAAACCATTTTAATTGTAAAAAACTCCTTTCCTTCAACTTCGTTCAGGACAAGCTCACCCATCATTCCATTACTCCATCATTCCATTATTCCCTCTGGGGCGTAGGCCCTACGGGCCGGAGGCCAATTGGGGCGAAGCCCCTAAATAGTTGCTGAGTTGTCTTTTGATGGTCTCTCAAAAGACTTTTTAGTTTAAGGTTTGACTCATATTTTCAGGCCGGTGGCCAGCATGCGATTGTTCATGAAACCATAATCGCCTTTGGATTCATGCGGTGAAAAGCCGGTGCGGACGGTTACCTGTTGAAATCCGGCCTCTTCGAGAAGTGATGCAAGAGTTTGTGATCCATAGAGGCGGACAGCATAGGTCTGGTCGCGGATTAAACCCTTTTGCTTATTGAGAACCATTTCCCGAGCATGTATGGTATCTCCTTTAAGTTCACGTTTCCGGCAAACAACGGTATGGTCATTAATTTCGTGCCAGGCCTCGGGATTGAAATCACGCTTGATGGCATTCCCATCCGTCACATCTACGAGAAACCAGCCCCCCGGGCGAAGCAGACGAAAAGCTTCTGACATGATCTGGCTGTCGGCGGGACCTTTGATGTAACCCAAGGAGTTTCCCATGATGAGCACATGGTCGAAACTTTCATCAGAAAATTCGGTACTCCTTGCGTCGGACTGAACGGCTTCTATGGACAAGTTGCATTCGGCGGCCCGTGCTTTGGCATAATCAATCAGGACCTGTGAATAGTCGAGTAACGTGCAGCACGAAAATCCCCGAGCACACAACTCCAGGCTGTGACGCCCGTGCCCGCCGCAGAGATCTAAAATTTTACTTTGGCTCCGGATCGGGAGTAGTTCGCAGATAACGTCCACCTCCAAACGAGTGATATCTTCGTTACAAACCGAACGGGCATCGGTTATAAGATAGACCTCATCAAACAGGGTTTTCCACCAGTCCGGATCCACGGTTATATTCATGTTAAACTCCTTATCAGTCCGGGTGTGCCCCGAAGCTGAACAGACCGTCTGATGCAATAATGGCAGGATCTCCTCCCCAGGGATGCATGCGAGCAATTTCCAGCTCCTCTTCTTCGATATTAATGATCTCATCCAGTTCCCCGGCCAACCACATTTTTTCCAATATCAAGCAATCAGACCATAACTTTGTACAGTAGTTTCCCAAAGCGTTAAGTTGATAAGTGGTAATCACTCTCGGCCTCAGGGCAATTTTGATTGGACCCAGGAGATACGTAAACTCGTGGTCCATGGCCATTTTTTTCTGTATCCGGTTAACTTCGGCCAACAATTCGTATTCAATGCTAAGAATAGCTTCATTAATTCTGTTCACCGCTTCTCGGACAGGCATATCCGAACCCAGAACGCCCAGCGGCTGCACCCCGCCTCCACTGCCGACATTCGTGGGTACACCTCCATAACGGCCTAAAAATCCAAACATGCCTTTGTGCCCCATGAGGCAGCGAAAATCAGTCTGGCAGCGCTCCATAACCACATGTTCATTTTCCAATACGGGAATTTCTTCGGCCCAGAGCGTAAGAGGAATTTTTTCCTGGACGATATAGTTTTTTTCTTTTAACGCCAGACTTACCGCTTCGTCCGGATCCTTGTTGATTTGTCCGACCCGCACGCCTTTTCCCGAATAACCTCTCTCGGGTTTAAGGACTAAATCATCCCAGTTCGATCGAGTCCATTCAATCAGGTCGTCGATTTTTTCACCCCTGGGGCTATAGGTCCGGCGAGAATAAAATTGGCGGGTCCATGGAGTTCTTCTCACGATTTCTTTGTGAAACCTGTTGCGGTGAGGACCCGTTATAACTTCGAACATACTTTTTACATTAATCGGTTCGGTGCCCCGGGGATTGATGACCCGTCGTTCTTGAACCGCCTGCAAAACGGGACTTAAATCGTGACTGCGATGCAGCGCCAGCAAAACATCCGTGTTGAAATCCATGAAAATTATTGAAACGGGCCGGCCTTTCCAGCATACCCGTCCATGTTTGAGTTCCAGTTCCTGTGGGGCCATCAGAGCGCCTGACAGTCCGTCGATTTCATTCAGACGCAGGGCAAGGTTTTTGTTTTCGGTTACATCTTCAAGAGTCTCTTCTTCGGCGACCACAGCGATAAGTCCGGAATTGTGCCCTTCACGGGATCGATGAGCTTCAACAAGCATGTTTACAAAACCATTGATAGGGAACAGCATCGGGTGGTCAAAATCGAGTTTTATCTCCATGGGACGAATTTCATTGAGTCTTCTCCATATCGCCTTTCCAATGATTTGAGTAACCCGCTGATAATCCCAGCCGCCGGGGCTACCAAGATTCCATTCGGAATGATATCCTAAAAATTCCTTCATTTTTTTCCTTTTTTATTCTTTCCTGTTCAATGCTTGAAGTCTTTTTTCTATCCAGTGAAAGGGCAGTTCCCCGCCTTCCAGTAAAAAAGCATGGAACTGCTCACTACCCATCTGATTTTCATAGGCTTTTTTCAATCTCATAATCTCATAACGTCCAAGACTGTAACATAATTGATATCCGGGATTCAATTGAAAACGATATATCTGCCTTTGGGCCTCTTCCCTGCTGAACCCGGCGGTGGTTAAAAGTTCTACAGCATCCGCGAGGGTAAGAAAGCCTGCATGGAGACCCACATCAATCTGGCATCGAGCGGAACGCCACAGCCTGCGCTTGTAATCAACAAGATATTCCATGGGGTTTTGTACATAGCCGTGCTCGGTCAAAAGTGACTCGGCATAATAAGCCCAGCCTTCATAAAAAAGAGGTGACTCGATCTGGCGGCGCACGGGATTTTCCAATCTTCTCCGAATCGAATCGAGCAAATGGTGCCCGGGAATTGTTTCATGTGCCGTCAGAAATTTGTACTCCCGGTGGAGCCGCTTTCTGAGAAGGTCGTTCTCATGGACACTGCTCTGCTGCCGTGGAAAACGAGTGGTAATGTAAAAAAAACTCTTCTCTCGTGCATCAGAGCTGAAGGCTGCTCCGAAAGAAGCTGCACTTCGGATCGATTTCAGGTAGTATGGCGTTGCGGTAATTTCCAGGGATGCGCCAAGATCTTCTTCTCTAAAACCGTGACTGCTGAAAAACAATCGCAGGAGTTCTGTTTCACGCCGGTAGAGTTCAATTGTATCGATTTCCCCTATATCGGGACAAAAATCATGGTACAGATTCTGCCACGATTTGCGTTGATCTATCTTTGACTGTAATTTCTCCAGTTGTTTGAGATTTTCCCACCACTCATCGACGGCAATCTGGAAAACCTCATCCAAACTGAGAACAGACAAAAAATGATCTTTGAGACTGGCTTCAAGGGATGTCACTGCAAACATCCGATCCGGAACCGGAGGAATGTCCTCCAGATATTTGTCAAAATCGTTAAGAGCGGCCAGTGCTTTTTGAAAGCCTTTTGAAAAAAGACCTGAGTGTTGCTTGCAAAAGCCATCCACGGTTTGTACAAAATATTGCTTACCGTCATGCAGCATGGCCCGGGCAGCCTTATGATAAGTCTCGGGCACGCCGTCAATATTGTCCATTGCCTGATTCAAGAGTCTGGGAATGGCGGATATGCGCTTTAGGGTTCTATCTATCCGTTCCCGGGTATCGGAAGCCGGTTTGTTCAGGGCATGATCGATCCCTATGCAAGCGATCTTCAAGTACAGCAACGGATTATGGCGCCAGGACTTATTCTGCTCCAGCTCGATTAAAATTCCCGCAACATTGGCCTTTAACAAGTCAAGATCGATAAGCGTTTCAAGGTCCTTTTCACCGGAGGCTAGAAGGTCTAACTCCCGCTTGAATGATCTCAATTGGCCCACGCATTCGTTAATTGCGATAGCCCCCAAGTCGTCCAGCCTGTCGTAATTCCCGGCGGCGGCCTCGGCCCGGGGTAAAAAATGGAATTCATCGCTGGCGCACATCACCGGAAAGCGTCCGGCCAGGTCATTAAAGTAGCGCAAGGCAAGCTGAATATGGGGTGCTTTCATGATGTAATGTTGGGGTCATCGCTCATCAATAGGAATATATCGCGTCTTTTGAGGACCCGTATAAATCTGGCGGGGTCGACCGAGTTTCCATTTGGGATCGTCGGCGCCCTCTTTCCACTGGGCAATCCATCCGGGAAGCCTGCCGATGGCAAACATGACCGTAAACATGTTGGTGGGAATGCCCATGGCACGCAGGATTATGCCGCTGTAAAAATCCACGTTGGGATACAGATTATATTCGATGAAATAATCGTCTTTTAAGGCCGCCGCTTCGAGTTCCTTTGCCATATCGAGTAACGGATCGATAATATTGAGTTTTTTAAGAACCTTATGGCATATCTTTTTCATAATTCTGGCACGGGGGTCATATGCCTTGTATACTCTGTGCCCAAAACCCATGAGCCGAAAAGGATCTTTTTTGTCTTTGGCTCTTTTAATGGCTTTTTTAAAATTCCCGCCGTCTTTTTGAATGTCGGTGAGCATTTCGATAACGGCCTGGTTGGCACCGCCGTGCAAAGGGCCCCAAAGCGCTGCAATGCCGGCGGAAATTGCGGCATAAAGATTGACTCTGCCGCTTCCCACAAGCCGTACCGCCGAAGTAGAACAATTCTGCTCATGGTCCGCATGAAGAATCCAAAAAGCATTTAACGCTTTGACCAGGTTTTCATCGATGTCATAATGCTTGACCGGCGTGTCAAACATCATATTCAGAAAATTGGCGCAGTACGAAAGATCCGGCCGGGGGTAAACCACCTTATGACCTCTGGATATTTTATAAGACATAGCTGCCATGGTCCGCACCTTGGAAAGCAGACGTGTAACCGTAATGTGTATTTCCTCTTCAATGGTCTGGAGTTCGGGGTAAAAGCTTCTTAAAGCGTTTACCATGGCTGAAAGGATTCCCATGGGGTGGGATAACCTGGGAAAGTTCTGATAAAAAATCTGCATATCCTCATGCACCAGAGAATGGTCATTGAAAAGAATCGAAGTTCGGTTGAGTTCGTCTCTTGTGGGAAGCCTCCCGTTGATTAATAGATAGGTTGTCTCAATAAAACTCGAATGCTCGGCCAGCTCTTCAACCGGAATACCACGATAACGCAAAATTCCCTTTTCACCGTCCATGAAGGTGATGGAACTGATGCAACTACCGGTATTGGCGTATCCCGGATCGAGTGTAATCAAACCCGTCATCTGGCGAAGATTTGATATATCGATGGCCTTTTCCCCTTCGGAACCGACTACAATCGGGAATTCATATATTTTTCCTTCAAATTCAATCTTGGCATATTCGGTCATGATTCATCCTTATATATGGATCGGTTAAAAGATTTGTATATATCTTAATATTGTTTTAGGGTCAAGCTACGAGGTCAAATAATTGCAGGGCGAACGCATTTGAATCCCAATACAGGGGGAACGCTCCACAACGGCGTGTTTCTCTTTCCAATCGACTGAAACTTGTGCTTAAGCACCCGTAAGCCCGAGCCTCGCCATAGTTATTAAGAACAATTCGTCGCTAAATTATCCCATTTATTTTTTTAAGTCATAATTTCATTCGGCTCGGGCTAACGCGTGCTTAAGCCCTTCAAACAGTCAGTCGATTTCCAAGAGAAACACGCCGTCGCTACGCTGCACCGAAATCAAATACTTTTATCCTGTCAACTAATTGAAAGTATAGTTTACTTGGGTTCAGGGATGTGGTAAATATTAATAAAACCTTGGGGTAGAGAAGTTCCCCTTCCTAACCCGGACGAGCCGGCCTCCGGCTCGTAAACCTACGGTTCGGAGAGAACCAAGAAATATTTGCCACCAAGGCACAAAGACACGAAGGATTTTATTTTGTTATTCGTTCTTAGTGTCTTGGTGCCTTTGTGGCGAAAAGAAAAAAGTTTGGCCATAAAATTCACAAAATTTACAACTAAGCTCCAAAAGTAAGGGACTTCTAAAATAATAAGGAGGCATCATGTCTTTTAAAGAAAATCTTTTACAGAAAATAGACATCGATAAAATGGCGAAACAGGTTATCGCTTCAATCGGTCCTCCGGAGAGTGGCCGCAAGGTTGACAAGAAAACCATGCGCAGTCTTCTTGAAAAGACTTCCTATACATATAAAAGAAAACGTGATCTTGATCTTTTTATTGAGGATGTTGATGCCGAAAAAACCAGGATTCTGGTTCTGGACAATGATCTGGCTATTTACCATGCTTCTGTTTATGACGTGGCGATGCGTAAGACCCCTACGGTTAAGGAAATGATGAACCCATTTAATGTTATCAAGATATTAAAAGATACCGATGTTGTCATCAGTAAAAAAGAGGAATCTGTAAGAACAATTCAAAAAGAATGTATCGATCGTTTGGATCTGTCCTACGATGAATCCGATCTCGATGAAATAGCAAGGGACGGGACAGCATCCCTGGAAAGAGCATATGCAGACGGTGTTATTGAATCTATTGACCTTTTTGCCGAAATTCTGGGTTACCGCGCGCCGCCCAAAGCCTTCAGGATCGGTCACCATAAAATTGTCGGGGCGTTGAGCCAAAAAGAAAGCGGGGAGGTTCTATTCGGTCCCATGGTCCTTTACAGCATCATTCATAACTCTTTGAAATTGATCGAACATCAGACAGGAAGTTTTGACAGGGAGAAAATCGAATTTATTCAAAAGGTTGCATCAGGAAAGGAGCAGGCTTCTTCCGAAGGATCTTTGGTTTTTCAATATCTCAAAAAAACGGCCTTATTACAGAGCCGTCTTCTTTAACTGATAAAAAAACCCCCTTTTTTGTTTCACAATTTTTATTTTTCCGTTTGCTTCCAGAATATCCAGATATTTGTTTACTTCATTAATCTGCAATCCTAAAATTTCAGACAGGTCTTTTAACGTACAGGGGCGCCTGGCAATGGTTCCCAAAATGGCAGATTCAGTGTCTTTGCGATAGGCAAGAAGCTCCTTGCGCTCAGACACATCAGCGATTATGGAAACATTTTCAAGTTGCCAGAAATGTATAATATGTTCAAGTTCCTGCCGGGTGGCTGCACGAAGGGTTGAGACCGGCCCGGGTCTGTCAAGGGTGTTAAGCTGAACCTGGTCCGGCTCAATTTTTTCAATGACCTGTTTTAAAGCGGTTAATTCATACGCGGTATCATTCATGCCGGGGACTATAAAGATTTCCAGCCAAATTTGCCCGTTATATTCTTTGCGGAACCGGACTAACCCTTCAATAATTGTATCAATGTCTAATCGAGGATAGGGGCGGTTTATCTTCCCGAATATCTTATTCGTTGCAGCGTCCAGTGAAGGTATTACCACCGCAGCATCCTTAATATCTTCCCGAACCTGATTTATAGAAAATAAGGTGCCATTTGTCAGTACGGCCACGGGAATATCATGGATATGATTTGTGATAAAATGTAACACATCGGCGATGCTTGAATTTAAAGTCGGTTCACCCGAACCTGAAAAGGTAATATAGTCCGGTATTGGATTATTGGTAAAATAGTAAGTAAGTTCTTCTTTAACCGTGGTAAACGGCACATACTCTTTTCGCTCCAATGTCAAATTGGTTGTACGACCGCATTCACAGTAGATACAATTTAATGTGCATGTTTTCAATGGAACCAGGTCAACGCCAAGGGAAATCCCCAACCGCCGTGAAGGAACCGGTCCGAAAAGGTGATTATATTTCATTATCTTCTTGTTAATTTTGATAATCTCGTAAAAAGTCGGGAATTCGCTTTTGTCGTCATTCCAGCGAAAGCCGGAATCCAGTAAATTCAATTAGTTCTGGATGCCGGATCAAGTCCGGCATGACGGTTTTGGGACTTTTTACGATTTCATCAATTTTAACCTGGATAAAATTTTGTGCACTTTCCACGACGATATCCTCTGTGGGTAAATCCGTTAAAGATTCCGCCGCATGTTTTTATCAATTTATTGTCAACCCATAATTAATTTAATTGTCAACTATACTATTCAAGATGACATTTATCAAAAGGCTTGCAACCGATGTGTACAGAAATTTTCGTCTGTTTTGTAAGAGATGAGGAACGGTATTGATGTTAAGTTTTTTCCAAACACTAACCCGGACAAGCCGGCCTCAGGCTCGGAGAGAACCAAAAATATTTGCCACCAAGACACAAAGACACCCTCCGGGCCGTAGGCAAAGGATCTTATTTTGTTATTCTTTCCCTTCGGGGCAGAGCCTTAGTGTCTTGGTGCCTGGCGAAAAGAAAAAAAAATTGCCACAAAAAGCACAAAACTTACAACTAAGGAGCTAATTATGAGTTGCCCGTGCGCGTTGGTTGTAATAACAGCAAGAGCAAGGTGGATTGTAATTCAGATTGAAGTTATCTGCGGTGATTTAATTAGCATATTTTTTACCGGATTTGGGCTAGTGCCCCACGGCAAGAATTCCACTGGCAGCAGCGGAAAGGATAATGACTTCGAGCACCGCCAGTACGGCATAGACCGTGTCTTTGCTTTTAAGCAGCGTGGGTACGATTGCAGCATAACATATAATGGTAACACCCGCCAGTATGGCAACTCCGATAAAATTAATAAAATCTCCATATTTTAGCATACCCAACCAGGCCCATCCAGCTTTGATCTGTGTATGTTCAAGATAGTCATGCACATTCATTGACCAGTAGCTGGAAATTTTATCCAGCGGAATATAAGGATCCATAATTCCGAATACATAGAGGGCATAAGTTATAAAAAGAATAAGTAAACCGATATACATACCCTTTTCAAGTATTTTGGCATAAAAAATCTGTTCGGGTGTTGCTTTTAACAGGTCATTGGTCTTTTCTTGCATATGTTTTCTCCTGATGAAATATTTTCATTATCTATGCGATAAATGTTGGAATTAAAATCCAAGACCTTTGGACAGGGCTTTAACACCGGCAAAAGCCAGAATTGCGATCACCATCCACCGGATAAATGTAGGCTTGGCGATTTTGAGCAAACGAACGCCAATAAAGGAACCGAGCATGATTCCCACAAGAGAGGGCACTACCATCATGGGAATCACACACCCTTTGTTCATATATATCCATGCCGCAGAAGTATCTGTGATGGAAAGGAGGAACTTGCTGGTTGCCACACTGATTTTCAGAGGTGCTCCCATTAGAAGATTGAGAACCGGAACATTGGCCCATCCGGCTCCCAGTCCGAACATACCGGCCATAATGCCGATCAGGATGAACATAGCCAATCCTAAAGGCGTTCTGTGTATTTTCCAGTCGACAATCTCGCCGGTGCTGGCTTCCTGGTAAACCCCGCATATATTAAGCGCCGAAGAGAGTCTGTCTGCCTTGGGAACGTCCGGGAGTTCGGATTTTTTTGCGGTTAACATTAGGACACAAATACCGAGGATGGTGGCTCCAAGGCTGATCTGAACGATGTTGGTGGGAAGCGCAAGACCGATCATGGCGCCAATGATCGCACAGGTGGAGGCGATAAGAGCGACCGGAATTGCCAGTCTCAGGCTTGCAAGGTTCATCTTGAGAAGCCCTGGGCCTGCGGCCAATGCTCCGGAAAGGGCCACAAGAAGGCCGGTGCCACGAACAAAGTCCAGATGAAAAGGGAAAAACCCGCTGATGATCGGCACATAGAGTACCCCTCCTCCGACGCCGCCCAGCACTGCTAATATCCCCATAATAAAAGTGACAATAAAAAGCACAATCGGCCAGAACCACCAGGCATGACCATTTGAAGCAGCCTCGGCTGATACATCTGCAAAAGCAGGGGATATCAATACAGGCAACGAAAATAAACAAATCAGAATGATCACCCACAATTTACCATTTTTCCCCATTTCTTCCTCCTACAATAGTTATCTTCAACATTTCAGCAATATATGTGACGACATTAAGCCAAACCGGGAAATTGAGACCTTTGCAAAACGCCCTCTTTTGCCCAATTCCGGCGTCAGGCTCAAATTTTAATCCTCAAAATACTCAATGTATTCCTGTGGTTAAAATTTTCGCCTTCCTTGGCCTCGAACCCCGGTTAAATATTAAATACAGATTTAACTGGGCAGGCAAAATTGAACGTTTTTCAAAGGTCTCAAATTTGACAAAGATTGATTAAGAATTGAGCAAATTCTTTTATACTACCTCTCATGCGATGTCAATTGAAAATATAGTATGAATCAAGTTATATAATCGCTTCGCGATTCTATATAACGCGGCTTCGCCGCTCTAAAAAAGGAAATTACTCCGAGAGTTTTTGGATGAATGCCAGTTTACAAGTTTTCCCCTCTATGATAAACGTATAATATGGTATAAAATGATAAAAGGTCTGTACAAAATGGATACAATAATATAGTAGATAATGCCGGAAAAATACACATACGGTTGCAGTGATATTTCCTCGGAAACGATTCTGAAGCCGCATTTGAAAAATACGCTTCGATCCGGAGACATACTTTTCGACAAGAGGGATTAAAAGAACAATGAACTCCAAAAACATATGGACACGTTTAACCAAAGGTCTTTTACAAAACGCTGATGATGACCCTGTAAATCGCTATCGTATACTCAGAAGAAATATTTTTATATTGATGATCCTGATAGCCATAATTCCCCTGACCATAATGGCGGTAATCTACCAGTATGAATATCAGTCCAGTATTAAAACAGAAATCGTCATTCCATTGCAAACACTTACACACAAGACCAAGCACAGTTTTGAGCTTTTTTTCGAAGAGCGCCTTTCCGTAGTTAGATTCATCGCAACTTCCTATTCTTTTGAAGAACTTTCCGACCAAAAGACTTTGAATCGTATTTTTAAAGCACTTTTGGATGAATATTGTTGTTTGGTCGATTTGGGCTTGATCAATAAAAAAGGCATCCAGTTGAGCTATGTCGGGCCTTATGACTTTTTGGGGAAAGATTATTCAGAACAAAAATGGTTTCAGGAAGTCGTGATCAAGGGAAATTACATCAGCAATGTATTCATGGGTTACAGAGAATTTCCCCATGTGGCTATTGCCGTGGCGCGACGAACAGCAGACGCCTCCCCCTTGATTCTGCGTATTACCATTGATACAAGCAAGTTTGACAATATTATCGCCTCCATGGGGCTGAATCCAGAAAGCGATGCCTTTTTAATTAACCGTAGCGGAATCATACAGACCTCTTCCAGGTTTTTCGGGGAAATACTGGATAGTTGTCCATTGTCATTTCCCCGGGGGAATTATGAGCCAATCGTCACTGAGGCAAGAGATCCCCAGGGCCGTGAAATACTGACAGTCTTTGCGCCCTTTTCAACTTCTGATTATGCTCTGGTTCTTGTCAAACCGAAATCTGATGTGTTGCACACATGGCGTGTGCTCAGAAGTAAAATGCTTGTTATTTTTATCTCCAGTGTCGTGGTGATAATGCTGGTAGTTTTCAAGCTTACGGACAATCTTGTAAAACGGGTTAAAGAGGCCGATGAAAAACGTGCATTAACCTATCGCGAGTTTCAACATACTCATAAGCTTTCATCAATAGGAAGGCTGGCCGCAGGCGTGGCCCATGAAATTAATAATCCTATGGCGATTATCAATGAAAAGGCAGGCTTAATGAAAGACCTTGTCGCATATGATGATCAATTCCGGAAAAAGGAAAAATTTCTGGGACTGATAGATTCGATACTTAAATCGGTTGAACGCTGCAGGGCCATTACCCATCGCTTGCTGGGCTTTGCACGACGGATGGAAGTTCAACTTGTAGAATTGGATTTAAACGAACTTATTCAAGAGACACTCGGTTTTCTGGAAAAGGAAGCTTTATATAGAAATATTGAGTTGACACTGCGCCTGGCAGATAATCTTCCCCGTCTTTCTTCCGACCGGGGACAGATGCAACAGGTTTTTTTGAATATTATAAACAATGCTCTTGCGGCGGTGGAAGATGAGGGCGAGATAGTGATCACATCATGGGAAGAAGATTCAGATACCGTGGGAGTGTCTATCCAGGACAATGGAAGCGGCATGTCCGAAGAAATAATCAAAAGTATTTTTGATCCCTTTTTTAGCACAAAACAGGAAAACGGCACGGGTTTGGGCCTTGCGATTACTTACGGTATTGTGAAAAGAATGGGCGGAGACATAAAGGTCAAGAGCAAGCAGGGAGAAGGTACTATATTCACAGTTTATTTGCCGAAAAAGGCAAAGATTAGTCCAGGAGAATGAGATGAAAAACTTAAAAATCTTACTGGTTGATGATGAGGAAGAATTTGTCACAACTCTTGCCGAACGGCTTGAATTAAGAGGGCTTCAGGCCCGGTCGGCTTTAAACGGTGAAGATGCGCTGCATATGATTGAAGCCGAGACCCCCCAGATTGTAATCCTGGATGTAATGATGCCGGGTCTCGGAGGGTTTGAAGTCCTTAGACGAATCAAAGCTCAACACCCCCAAATTTCTGTTATTCTCCTGACCGGCCGAGGATCCGAAAAGGAGGGTGTTAAAGGAATGGAACTGGGCGCTTTCGATTACTTGATGAAGCCGTTAAATATTGAAGAGTTAATAAAAAAAATGCAAGAGGCCATAAAAAGCCAACCCTAGCCGTCTTTCTTTAATGAGGTAAAAATATGAATAAATGTACAGACAAAGAAGTTGCCTTTTTCGGTAAAATTACGGCTGGTATTACGCATGAACTGAAAAACGTTCTAGCCATCATCAGAGAATCATCCGGATTGATAGGAGACATCATGTCAATTTCACCGGAAGCTATCATTAAATATCAGGAGAAAATTCAAAATTCTATGGTTAGAATAAAAGACCAGATTGAGCGAGGGGTTAACTTAACAGACCGGCTCAATAAATTTG
>JAYEFV010000072.1:0-5135 GCA_034658755.1 Thermodesulfobacteriota bacterium
CATTTAAAGTTGTTAAAGTACCGCCGATGTGGGCTGAAAGATTTGGAAGCAGCCCTTTAAAAAGAGGTGTTGCAGCATTTCTCGGCGGTGCCATTGCGCTTATCGGCGTTCGGCTGGCCGGGGGTTGTCCAAGCGGACACGGTCTCAGCGGCCTTTCCCAGTTGGCGGTCAGCGGTTTTATTGCACTGACGTTTTTCTTCCTTGCGGGACTGATCACCGCCGGACTGATTTATAAAAAAAGAGGACCTAAACTATGAGCCTGATGTATGGATTAGTGACAGGGATACTTTTCGGCATTCTGCTTCAGAAAGCTGAAGTGTTAAGATTTGACAAACAGGTGGGCGCTTTGCGGTTAATGGACATGACCATATTCAAGTTTATGCTCAGTGCTATTGCTGTTGGAGCGGTAGGCGTCTATTTGTTAAAGGATCTGGGGTTTATCAATCTTAGCATTAAAGGAACATCGATCGGCGCCCAGGTACTGGGCGGCACTCTTTTTGGAATAGGATGGGCTATTTTGGGTTATTGTCCGGGAACTGCCGGCGGTGCCCTGGGTGAAGGCAGAATCGATGCCATATGGGGAATCTTGGGAATGCTTTTCGGCGGAGGCATTTATGCTTTGGTCTATCCATTTTTTAAAGCCAATGTCATTAGCTTGGGAAATCTTGGCAAAATTACTCTTCCCCAGATACTTGGTGTCAATCACTGGATCATTGTAGTTGTGTTTGTTGTTTTCATAATACTCATGTTTAGTTTTTTTGAAAAAAAAGCGCTGTAGTTGTAAAAAATTTCAAAGAGGAGAAATATACCATGCCATTATCTGTCGTCGATCTTTATAGAGATATTCTTCCTAAAACAAATTGTGGGGACTGTGGATTTCCTGCCTGCCTGGCTTTTGCCAGCATTGTGGTATCGGAAAAATTACCGCTGGGCAACTGCCCTCATATTGAGGCTGGTGTGATTGAAAGCTGCCAAAAAGAACTGGATGAACAATATGCATCCGGTAAATGGCTAAAAAGAGATATGGCCCAGGACGCTCTGGAATGGGCAAAACAAAGATCTGCTTCCATGAAAATCGAGGATTTGCCGGACAGAATAGGCGGAAAGTTGATTAAAAAAGGTGATGGTGTTGCTCTGGAACTTCCATATTTTTCAGATTCCATCATTATAACAAAACATGGTATTTTTAAGAAAGACGCTTCAGACCTTACCCGCTGGGAACAGGTTTTTATTCATAATCATATGGCGCAGGGTGGCAGCAAACTCCCTTCGCAAAAATGGAAAGGCCTGATCGAATTTCCCAATACTGTCTCAAAAATAAAATCCATGGTTGAACATGTTGAGGCACCTTTAATAGAAAGATTTACAGGCAAACCTGATGAATTGCTTGCCACAGCCGAACAACTTGGCGGATTAGATATGACCGATGTGATCAAGTCTGCCGATCTGGCGCTTCTATTCAGACCACTTCCTCGAATTCCTGTAATGCTTATGTTTTGGGATGAAGATAAAATTGATGGTTTTGAGACTGAAATAAAATTATTGTTTGATGAAACCATTACCGATCATCTGGATATTGAGTCCATTATGTTTTTAAGTGAACGGCTGAGTCAGCTTCTTTGTGAAGGGGATAAAGGTTCATAATGAAATCAGCCTCCAAGGCTTTTCTTATAGATTTTTGTTTTTAAAAGCCTAACCCGGACAAGCCGGCCTCCGGCTCGTAAGCCTACGGCTCGGAGAGAACCAAGAAATATTTGCCACCAAGGCACAAAAACACCCTCCGGGCCGTAGTCCCTATGGGCCGGAGGCAAAGGATTTTATTTTGCTATTCTTTCTTAGTGTCTTGGTGCCTTTGTGGCAAGAAGAAAAAAGTTTTACCACAAAAAGCACAAAATTAACGATTAAGAAACTAAAACGTGATGAATTCTTTCTTTTACGAATTCATCAATATTACATTAAAGAAAGGAGATAAAATGGAAGAACATACTGGAATAATTACAATGAAAGGCAACCCGTTGACCCTTATTGGAAAAGAACTAAAGGTGGGAGATTCCGCTCCTGATTTTGAAGTTCTTGACAATGATCTTTCACCGGTCAAGTTTTCATCCTTTCTGGGGAAGGTCTGCGTTATTTCTTCGGTTCCTTCTTTAGACACACCTGTATGTGACATGGAAACACGGAGATTTAACCAGGAGGCGGGCAAATTAAATGCAGACGTTCAGATACTCACCATCAGCATGGATCTGCCTTTTGCCCAAAAGCGGTGGTGCGGAGCGGCCGGAGTGGATAAAGTCGTCACGCTGTCCGATCACCGCAACGCATCTTTTGGGACCGCTTATGGAGTTTTAATCAAAGAACTCCGCTTACTGGCGAGGTCTGTCTTTGTAGTGGATCGTGAAGGCATCATCCGATATATTCAGATGGTCAAGGAAATCACTGAAGAACCTGACTATGAGGCCATAATGGATGCCGTGAATAATTTACCCTAACGTTGCAAAAGTCGAGGATGCCCCCCCGGTGAAATAGGTTTCGCCCCGATGAAATAGGCGCTGCCCCAGTTAAATGGTCTGCGAATTTAACGGGGTAAACATTTCACCCCAGTACGATGGTTCCTCCCTACGGGGCAGGCAGGGCAGGCAGGTCCCCCGATAACGGGATCTTCGTTTCACTTCGACAAGGCATCAAGGCCGCAGCTGTAGTCGTCTACCGCAAGGCCTTGATAACGCAGGAGATGCGGTATTCTCGGCTTTCCTGAAAGGTAAACAACACAGCAAAAACAAATAACAGCCTGTGTTTCTTGTACATATACTACATGTTCGTGGTATAGGTCATGCAAACGAAAAAGAAAAAGGAGGTAACAATGGTTCCAAATGAAAAGTTGATTAAAATTTTTGAGTATGCTCTGAATCAGGAGGAAACCGGAAAGAGTTTTTTTGAAGTCTCTATTCAGCGAATGGGAGTCGGCGCGGCGGTTTCAGCATTTAAACGTTTGATCGAGGAAGAAGCAAAGCATATTGAATTCATCAATCTTATTCTGAAAGATCTTAGAGAAGGATCCGATTTTGAACTTGATAAAATCAAGGAAATAGTTCTGGAGCCGACGAACTATTTTGACGAGCGGGCCAAATCCGAGTTTTTACAAAAGTGTATTGATGAGTCGATGATTCCGGATGTGACCGTTTTTAACACCGCATGGTTAATAGAAAAAGATTTGAGTGAGTTTTATGGAAAAATGGCCGATTTAACGGAAGGAAAAGCTAAAGACGCACTTCTTATGCTATCGAGCTGGGAAAAAGGTCACGAAAATTTTTTCAGGGAATATCGGGATAAGCTTACAGAGGTTTATTCCAAAATGCCATGGGGTGGATAATAAAACCATTTCATTATAGTCAAAAAGGTTGTTTTGTAATAGCCGAAGAATAGAGTGTGTGATATTCTTCAAGGCAAGAAAGAATAGTATCTGTCTTTGGATATACAAGAAAATATTCTTCATCCTTGCTCAAAGCTTTTTACCTAAAAACTGCACACAAATTTTAAAAGGTTTAAATAAATATAATTATATTATACTGTTAGCATATAGAGTTTATGTTTTGTGGTACATCATATTGCTGAGTATGAAAATAAAAGAAATTTTTAAAATTTGTGCCCTTCGGGATTGCCCCTTTGGCCGCATCTTCTGTGTTGCAGGGCGTTTGCAGTAGTTTACTACGGCAGCACACCCTGCGCCTTGAAGCTGCGGCCAAATAGGCAATTGCAGATTTTAGGTTTTATAGAAATGCCGAGCAATTGTGATATTTGTTTTTGAGTTTTTATGAACGGCTTTCTGACTTCGGTCAATTCCTTTTTCTCCATTAAGTCCCCGCCGTTTGTTTTTTTCTTATCATACCACAATGTGGCCTATTTTTAAGGATTTTCTAAAAATTGACAGGGCCACAAAGTGGTATTATATATTCTCTTAGAGTTGTATCTTAAGCTTGTACGTTTAAATATCAACCAAGGTATAAAATCGATTATCAATGTTATTCTTTTTAAGGAGATAACGAAATGATTGAAAAAAACATTCTAATTTTATGCATATTCTTTTTCTTGATACTGTTACCCATACGGTCATTTTCTCAAAACAATTATTCTAAAGCGACTTTCGCTGGCGGGTGCTTTTGGTGTATGGAACATCCTTTTGAAAAACTGGGGGGTGTTATAGATGTTGTATCAGGCTATACCGGCGGTCACAAAGAAAGTCCGAATTATAAAGAGGTCTCCGCCGGTGGAACCGGTCATTTGGAAGCCGTTCAGATCATTTACGATGGATCTAAAATAACTTATTCGGAACTTCTTGATGTATTCTGGAGACAGATCGATCCGACAGATCTCGGGGGACAATTTGTTGACAGAGGAAATCAATATACATCTGCGATTTTTTATCATAGTGAAGAACAGAAAACTTTAGCTGAAAAATCTAAAGAAAACTTGGAAAAATCAGGAAGATTTAAAAAACCAATTACAACAAAAATAAGTAAAGCTTCAAAATTTTATAAAGCCGAAAATTATCATCAGAACTACTATAAGAACAATCCCATTCGTTATAAATACTATAGACTCCATTCCGGCCGTGATCAATATCTAAAAAAAATATGGAAGGATGAGATGAGAAGTGAAAGTCAAAAAGATCATCATCAAAAATTTAAAAACTTGAGTGAAGCAGAATTAAAACAAAAATTAACGCCTTTGCAATATGAGGTAACCCAGAATAATGGTACGGAAAGGTCGTTTGATAATGAATATTGGAATAATAAAAAAGATGGGATTTATGTTGATATTGTTTCCGGCGAACCGCTGTTCAGTTCGGTTGACAAATTTGATTCAGGAACCGGTTGGCCAAGTTTTATAAAACCCCTCGAACCGGATCATATTATCGAGATGGAAGACAAAGGTCTTTTTATGGTAAGAACCGAAGTTAGAAGTAAATACGCAGATTCCCACCTTGGGCATGTCTTCCCGGACGGGCCTGAACCCACAGGACTTCGTTTTTGCATAAACTCTGCAGCCCTCCGGTTTATACCAAAAGAAAATTTAGAAAAAGAAGGATATAGTGGATATAAAAAGCTTTTTGAATAAAATGAGTCCTTTTAAAGCAT
>JAYEFV010000073.1:0-5129 GCA_034658755.1 Thermodesulfobacteriota bacterium
GTACCGATTAGGTCCATTTCGAAATTGAGAATAGCTGACCGATTCATTTCCGATTTTATAACAATGAAGCACCTTTTTTTGCAATTTGGAGAGTTGACGCACCACCAGAAATCTCGGTTAAAATATTTCCTCAGGAACCACACCGATGGTTTTCTTCACGATCGTCGAAGCTATGCAAGTTGAAAGATGATGTCGGTGTCATGATGTAAAGCATTTTTTGATAGCTTAAATGATATTTTGGGTAAAAAAAGGGAATAATGAGGATTATTTCGATTGCCAACCAAAAAGGAGGGTGTGGGTAGACAACAACAGCAATCAATTTATCTGCATGACTGGCCCATAAGGGACGAAAAGTGCTTCTTATTGATATGGACCCTCAGGTGCATTCAGCTTTAGGTTTAAATGTCAATTCCAGTGACCTGGAAAAAACAATATAGATGACATAATTAAACGTCTCGGAAATCCTACAACTTATCGAAAATAAAAGTTTTTGATGGTAACTGTTTATTCCAATTGGGGCGAAGCTCCTAAGTTCGTTTGCTCATAGATTCATAACATGGGCTACGCAGTCATAGGGGACAGTAATAGAACGTGGCAAAATCTCCGAGAAATCCCCGGATTCTAATTATAACTCCGGAAGTAACCTATCTGCCTGATGGTATGGGAGATATTGCAAACAGCCTTTGTGCAAAGGCTGGGGGTCTGGCCGATGTTTCGGCGGCCCTGATAAGCGCCCTTTTTGATCAGGGGGGTGACGTTCATGTTGCCCTTCCGGATTACCGGACCATATTTAACGGTAATTTTGGACCTCTCTTAAAAAAAGAATTGAAAACCATCAAGAGCAGCATGCCCGAAGAAAGGATTCACCTAGCCCAAGACAGGATCTTTTTCTACCTGGACAATATATACTCCAGCTATGAGGTTGAAAACACAAAGATGGCTCTTATTTTTCAAAGGGAAGTCATCAATAATATCGTTCCCAAGGTGCTGCCGGACCTCATCCATTGTAACGATTGGATGACTGGTTTGATTCCTGCCATGGCAAAGGAACTGGGAATTCCTTGCCTTTTTTCAATCCATAACATCCATACCGTAAAGAAAACCTTGGCTGATATAGAGGACAATGGTATCGATGCGGAATCATTCTGGAAACATCTTTTTTTTGAACATATGCCGCATACCTATGAGGAGACACGGCATTCCATCCCTGTGGATTTTCTCGGTAGCGGGATCTTTGCAGCACATTATGTCAATACTGTTAGCCCAACCTTTTTAATGGAGATGATCGAAGGTCGGCACGATTTTGTGGAAGAACCCATTCGGAAGGAATTGGCCAATAAATGGAATGCCGGGTGTGCCGTCGGTATCCTGAATGCCCCCGCACTTTCTTTTGCTCCTGATAACGATAAGGCTCTGACTTGTACGTACAGTATAAATGACCATGTTTCAGGAAAGCAGGAAAATAAACGTTTCCTCCAGAAATACTTGGGGCTTATCCAGGATGTCCGGGCGCCCATCTTTTTCTGGCCTTCCCGTCTGGATACAATCCAAAAGGGATGCCAGTTGCTAGCAGAGATCCTTTATGGTGTTGTTTCCTGCTACTGGGAAAGGAACCTGGAGATTGTTTTTGTAGCTAGCGGAGATTTTCAGAAACATTTTAAAGAGATCGTGAGTCGATTTAATTTAAATAATCGGGTGGCAATTTGCGATTTCGACGAGCGATTGGCCCGCCAGGCTTTTGGGGCATCGGATTTTGTTTTAATGCCTTCCCGTTTTGAACCTTGCGGTCTTCCGCAGATGATCGGTCCCATTTACGGAACACTTCCGGTTGTCCACGATACAGGAGGGATCCACGACACAATAACAGACATAGATGTAAATAGGAATACTGGCAACGGATTTCTTTTTAAGAACTTCGATTCCAACGGCCTATTCTGGGCAATCAATCAGGCCATGCAATTTTATGATCTTTCGCTAAATATAAAGGAACAGCAGATCAAACGAATCATGGCACAAAGTACTGCCACATTCAATCATGCTGTAACGGCTCGCAAATATATTGATCTCTACGAAAGGATGTTGCAGCGTCCTTTCATAAACCCCCAGGTTTAAAGAAGTATAAAATACAGCAAGCATTTTGGGATCCATGAGATAGAATGTCACTTGCCCAATACCTCACTTGAGCTTATCTACTGCGGGACTATGGATAAAACACTTATTAGATATCTGCAAAATGATAATGGCTTGATATTTACAGTACGAATTTGATATCTATAAATTTTAATGGATTTCATGCCATGGCAAGATTTATCTACACTTTTTAGAAAGGAGGGAAACATGAACAAAGGAGATTTGGTCAACGAGGTTTCGAAGGTCGTAAAATCCAAAAAGGATGCTCAGGCGGCAGTGGACGTTGTGCTTTCAAGTATTACCAAGGCACTGGAGAAGGGAGAATCTGTATTATTGATTGGGTTCGGCACATTTAAGGTGGCAGAAAGGAAGGCTCGTAAAGGCAGAAATCCTCAGACAGGAGAAGAGATATATATTGCAGCAAGCAAGGTGCCAAAGTTTGTTGCAGGAAAGGCTTTGAAGGAAGCTGTGAAATAATTATTTGTTTGTAGGTAAGCTATAAAGGCAGAGTCAAAATGATCCTGCCTTTTCTTTTTTCGGTTCCAACATATTACGATTTAGACAATCAACAAAAGTGTAGATTTCTTGTACATTTTTACATCTCAGCTTCAGCCCATCTTTGGCTGATACCTCACTCGCACCCGATCTTATAAAATTGGCCGCGAAATAGCTCGCTATTCCTGTGGTTTTGCTCTCTCGGATCAGCCAAACTTGAACCAAATCCGAGCGCCAATTCTGCGAAGTTATTTTTGCGCGAACCCTTAGCCGGTTGAATTGACAAGGTGTGTAGACACAGTATCTGTTTTGGTTTTATACCTCTAACCATTTGTAGAGCTCTAAGCTCTCTGATTTACATGCCTCACAGCAGTTCGGACATGGCGTGCCCTGTGGCAATTTGCGTAGTTTCCCTTTTCGCCGCCACTGCTCCAGCATGCCCCTCATAGCGTCCGGCTCCACCCCAAAATGCACAGATAAGTCGGCAAGCGATGCGACAGATTGTTGCGAAAAATATCTCTTTATCTTAGAAAGTATCATAAATAGCACTCCTTTGGTTCGTAACTTCTCTAAAATTATATCCGTTGCGGTTTCCGCAATAACTAAATGGGCTGTGCCACTTCTTTAACAGTGCTTCTGGAAGGACTCCTTCTGCCGGCTCTCCTCATGCCGTAGAGGAAGGCTATAAAAGCCAATCCTATAACCGTAACCCACGTCAATGATTCCCCTGGATGTCGGCCGAAAGTGGCCAGTTGATAAAAGAGTGTGGCTGCTGCCCAGGCAAGCAGAGTCAGGTAGGTACCGATAAAGATGGTCCATTTCAGGTTCGTCTCCCGGTAAATGGCAGCAATGGCCGCTAAGCACGGATAATAGATCAGGACAAAGAGCAGGTAGGCAATGGCTCCGATTCTGCCATCGAACCTCTTTATCATCGCCCCAAAGGTGGATTTTGTCACCTCCTGATCCTCTGCAACCGCATCCAGGTCAGTAAGGTCGTCGTCGATGCCCACGCCCAAGGGGTCGGTAACCGTTCCACCAAGTTCTGAAAAGGCAGCAGGGATGGAGGCAAAGGCCTCCCCGATTCCACCCCAGAAGCTGAAGTTCTCTTCTTCTCTTTCTCCCTCTTCAGACTCACCCATGGCACTATAAAGAGCATCGAGGGTGCCAACTACTGCCTCCTTGGCGAAGATACCGGTGAATATTCCCACAGTGGCAGGCCAGTTCTCATCTGTTAATCCCATGGGCCGGAAGATGGGGGTGATGGATTGACCTGCGGCACTCAGCACTGAGGTTTTGCTGTCTTCGTGGCCAAAAGAACCGTCTGTGCCCATGGAATTCAGGAAGGCGAGAATCACAAAGATGGGCATAAGAATCTTGCCTGCACGAAACATGAATTGCTTCAGCCGATCATAGGTGTGGATAATTATACCCCTGAAGGTGGGCCGGTGGTAAGGGGGGAGTTCCATGATGAAATGGGAGGTCTCACCCCTGAGTACCGTGCTTTTGAGAATAAAGTCTGTCATGATGGCGAGTGCGATTCCTGTAAGATAGAGAGCAAATACAAGGGTACTGCCGGAATGCGGGAAAAAAGCCGCTGCAAACAGGGCGTACACAGGCAACCGGGCCCCACAGGACATGAAGGGGTTAAGCAATACGGTATCGATGGCATCAGAAACGGTTCTTCGGACCTCGAGTTTTTTCTGAACAGCATCCCTGTAAATGCCATTGATAAAACCATAGCGGCTGTCAGCTACCATAATGTCGGAATCATCGCCGAGGTTGGCTTTTATTTCCTTGCTGGCTTCTAGCAAAAGCGGTTTCGCTATATCCCCTGCAATGTCGATCGCCATTTCGTCGCCTTCAAGGATTTTTACCGCAAGCCATCTGGTATCAATGTTTTTCCGGGAGGCATCTTTCTCGACAAGTGGAATCAGGTTCGCTATTGCCTTTTCTATCTCAGCCGGATATTCAACAGCGACAGGAGAGATTTTTTTATCGACGGCGACCGTGTTGATAGTGTCCTTGAGTCGATCGATCCCTTTGTTTTTGTTGGCAACAGTTGGAACAACCGGGCAGCCCAGAAAATTTTCCAACTGTTTTACATGGATCTCAATGCTGTGCTGTTTGACGATATCCATCATGTTCAGCGCAACTACAACCGGGATTTTCATTTCAAGGAGTTGAACGGTAAGGTAAAGATTCCGCTCAATGTTTGATGCATCAACGATATTTACGATCAAATTCGGCTTCCGCCTTTCTGAGGGTCAGATTAAACCCTCTTAAGTTAATCTCAACCGGATCGCCCAGTGGAGCGACCCGGGTTACGGTAAATTCGGCACCTTTTGTCAGCCCCATGGCAAGTAGTTTGTCCTTGTAGGCCTTTTCACCGGTGCCAAACCCGATAACTTTTCCTCTGGAATTGATTTCCAAATTACGTATTGATTCAGACATAATTTCTCCTTTGCGTTAAATTTGTTTTTTATCCCCCCCCCCCCCTTAAAAAG
>JAYEFV010000074.1:0-5118 GCA_034658755.1 Thermodesulfobacteriota bacterium
AACAACCTCGATAATATTCGCTTATATATTATATCCTGCCAAGCTCACGATGTAGAACAACAAAACTATCATTTGAATGATTTCTATTATGCCCTGAACCACACCACCAAACATGTAATGGGCGGCTGTGATAATATTGAAGGCGTAAAGCAGATGTGGGAACTTGCCGGTTTTGTAGCGGGAGGAAAAGAAAAGTTCAGAGAAAGACCATTTGTTTCCGTAATAACAAACCCGATAAGCCCCCTCACTATAGGTTATGATACCTTAGATATTCTCAAGTTCTGCTGTAAAAACGGCATACCCGTTGCCTGCGCACCTGCGCCCATTTCCGGCGCCACTGCTCCGGCTACCCTTGCCGGCACCCTTTCCCAAATGCATGCTGAAGCTTTGGCCGGCGTTGCCATGGCTCAGGTATTTTCCCCGGGCGCCAGGGTGCTCTATGGTGCGGTGCCCTCAACAATGGATTTAAGGAACATGGAATACACCATGGGTTCATTGGAAATGGCATTGATGAACGCTGCTTCGGTTCAATTGGCAGGGCTTTATAATTTGCCCATTTACGCCTCGGCCGGAGTTACCGAGGCCAAGAGGCCCGATATCCAGGCTGGGTGTGAGAAGAGTTTTTCCAATTTGATGGTGGCTATGAACGGAGCGGATCTCATTCACCTGGCGGCCGGAATGCTGGATTCTGGCAACTCTATTTCCTACGAACAGTATGTTATTGATAATGAAATTTTGGGCATGATTTACAGAATTCTATCCGGCATCCGGGTGGGCAAGGAGACGCTCGGTTCCGGCGTAATTGAAGAAGTCGGCCCTGGGGGGAATTATGTTATGGCAGACCACACCGTCGAACATATGATGGAAGAATTTTTCTACCCCGATCTTGCCGTGCGCTGTAATTTCGACATCTGGGAAGAAAGGGGTCGGCCCAACATGTTGAGCCGGGCAAAAGAACAAGTTGAAAAAATTTTAAAAGAAAATTTGGATGGACTCTTAGATCCTGAGCTAATTTCTGAGATAAAAGATCGTTTTCCGGGAATACAACATATTTAAAACTTAAAAACATGATAGTCTCCTAACCCGGACAAGCCGGGAAAGTTACAAGTGATCTAAAGTTTGAAGTAAACTAAAGTTGATGGCTTCGTAAAAACTCATGAATTTGCTTTTGTCGTCATTCCGTCCCGGATCGGGGTCCGGGATGACGGCCAAGCCGGAATCCAGTAAATTCAATTAGTTCTGGATGCCGGATCAAGTCCGGCATGACGGTTTTGGGACTTTTTACGAGACCACCAATGCTAAGTGACTAAAAACATGGATAAAGGGGCTAAAAGGGGTCAAAAATTTCTTCAATAACACGTCTTATCGCTTGCGGGGTTTTCAGACCCGCCCTTAAATTTCTTCGGCTGGAGGAAAAATATCCGCAGTTGCGTGTAACCTTTTTGCCGTCTAAATTGCACCTATATCCACGGACCTTGAAAAAAAACCTGCTTAAAGAAATTGTTTCCGCCCGGAAACGAAATGAACGGCCCTTACTGTTATATGGTTATTGTATTCCAGGTATTGATGAAATGTGCACCCGGAATTTCGCAGACAAGGTTCCCGGACTTCACTGTTATGAAATGCTTCTCGGGAGCGATAGATATGACCAGATCATGGCAAAAACAGCAGGCACCTATTTTTTGGAAAGAGAGCTTATTGTCAACTTCAGGGATTACTGTCTCGAACCTCTGGAACTTTACGACAGTGAAATTCGAAAATCTTTTTTCAAGCACTATAAAAAACTGATGTATGTGAGACAGCCGTCTGATCCGGATTTAAAGGCCGCAGCCGGTAAACTGGCCGGATTTTTAAACCTGTCTTTAGAAATAGTAGACGCAGATTATTCGCATTTGAACAAAAGACTCATTCATTTGATATGCTCGGGCATTGCCTGAGATCAATCAGATTTCCCCCGACCGGGTTCCGGATAGGATCAAAACACATGAAAAAGCCGAAAAAAAAGAAAAAACCCTCAAAAAGACGCAGTTCTACTGGATTTTTGCCACTCAAAAAGCAAAAAAGTAAATATGTCATGTTAAATGTGCTTCCCGATGACCTGTGGTTGAAGCTGCGTAAGGGAACAACCATATGGGAGGCTCTGAAAAAGACCGATGTGGAGTTGGAAAGTGATTGCGGGGGGCTGGGCAAATGCGGGAAATGTAAAATACGAGTCATTTCTTCGGTAAGACCTCCCGTAGCAGAAGAAAAAGAGCTTCTCGACCCGGAGGAACTGAGAAATGGTGTTCGTCTTGCCTGTCGTGTCAAAATCAGAAAGGACCTTATCATCCATACCGGAGAATCGGACGAAGACCCGACTTTCTATCAGATACTTAAAACCGGCCACAGACCCACGGTTGATATCAATCCCCTTATGAATAAGCGACCGGTTGACCTGCCGCCTGAATCCGGCCATGACGGATTGTCCGATCTGGACCGCGTCAAAGGCGCTATGGGTATAAAATATAGCGACCTGAAAGCATCCCTTCACTGTCTCCGTTCTCTACCCGAAATGCTAAAAAAAACGGAAAACCACGGAACGGCCGTACTTCACGAAAACTGTTTGATCACATGGCAAAATCGGGAACAAGCAAGGCGGGTTTTCGGACTTGTTTTTGACCTGGGAACCAGCACGTTGGTCGGCAAACTCGTAAATCTGCTGAACGGAAGTGAAGTGGCAGCAATCTCCAGGCTCAATAGCCAAAGCAAATACGGATCAAACGTGATTAGTCGTCTTCAGTACATCAAGGAAAATCGAAACGGTCTGCGCACGCTTACCAACATTATCGTTAAGGATTTGAACTCGATTACCCAACGCCTTTTAGAAGTGGAAGGGCTTTCCCCTGACGATATTTTTATTGCCGTTGCGGCTGGAAACACTACCATGCAGCACATTTTTCTTAACCTGAATCCCCTGGGAATCGCGGGTGCGCCCTTTTCTCCTGTTTTAACCGATGGATTGATTATCAGTGTAAAAGATGTCGGCCTAAGACTGCATCCGGAAGCCAGGTTGTATGTAATGCCCACCAAATCCGGCTATATCGGCGGCGACATGATCAGCACCATCCTCGCATCCTCGGCTGCAGAACAGGATGATAAAATTATTCTCGGTATAGACCTTGGCACCAATGGAGAAATTTTCTTGGGTAACCGGCAAAAGCTGTTGACCTGCTCTGCAGCGGCCGGCCCGGCCTTGGAAGGTGCACAAATATCCCAGGGGATGATCGCCAAAAGCGGTGCTATTGAAAGCGTTCGTTTTAATAAAGGGGAACTTTACTATCAGACGATCGGTAATATTTTACCAAAGGGGATTTGCGGAAGCGGACTGGTAGATTTGGTTGCCGTGCTTCTGCATCGCGGCATTATCGATTCCCAAGGATTGATTTTGCCGCCACGGGAAAATGCTGATGATTATCTGAATTCGAGGGTTGTCAAAAATTCAGGGGTGCAAGCCTTTCTTGTTGCTTCCAAAGAAGAAAGCTCCGGCAACAGGCCGATATATCTCACTCAGAAAGACGTACGCGAACTTCAGCTTGCAAAGGGCGCCGTGGCAGCCGGTATCCAAACACTTATGGATAAAATGGGTATAGGAATCCAGGATCTTGACCAGATTTGTCTGGCTGGTGCGCTGGGTAATTTTGTTAACCCATACAGTGCCATGCGAATCGGCCTGCTTCCCACGCTTGATCCGGACAAAATCAAGTCCCTTGGCAACGCTGCCAGCAAAGGCGCCGTGATGGTCCTCTTATCCAGGCCTTACTGGAAAATGGCCAATGAACTTTCCAAATCCATAGAACATGTTGAGCTGTCCACCCATCTTGACTTCAACCGGTATTTTGTCGATAATCTGAATTTCCCTGATACAAATCTATGGTAGAACGGCTGACACTCCTAACACCCAGACCGGAGACAAACTGTTCTCCCTCCTTTTCGAATATTTCTGACCTCTATGCCATTTGTTATCTCTCTGTATTTTATGGCAAAATGTATAGCCAACTACGAGAGCGACAAATGCCTTGGTATACCAGGGAACTCTGGGATCCCTATAAGCAAGATATAGCGCGTAGATCTCGATCTTAAGGTGTCTGAACTTTTGCTTCCATCTCTCAATAGTCCGAAGTTCGCTCAATATGATCACCTTCAATCCGGCAGTTTATAACAAAACCAGTTATTCAGGTTGCCCAAAAACGGTGCTACACGGTCACTCAGTCTCTTTTTCTTCAGAGGCAGGGTCCACATGGACAATGACCCGGTCAAGATCCTCGATTTCTTCTGCCAAACAACTCTCCACTGCCTTGGCTATTCTGTGGCCCTCAACAACGGTCAGTTGACCATCCACTACAATGTGGATTTCCATTTGGTAAAGGCCCCCTGAGGTTCTGACCCTCAAATCATGCATATCGTGCACACCTTTTACGCTACGGGTGCAATCACTGATTTTGTTCAGGATTTCGCGTGGAGGGGCGGTATCAGTAAATTCACGTAGACTGTTTCTGAGGATATCAAGGCCGACTTTTACTATGAAGAAGGATACCAAAAGGGCGGCAAAGGAGTCGAGTACGTGCCAGGAAGGGTTGATGAGCGTTCCCGTGACACCCAGGAAGACAGCCACAGAGGAAAGGGCATCCGAGCGGTGATGCCATGCGTTGGCTATAATCAGCTGGCTTTTAATGCGCCGCCCTGTGCGTACCGTATAATGATAGAGTGCTTCCTTTAAAGCGATAGAAACGCCTGCCCCTATCAGTGCCAGATTAGTGGGGTGGTATTCAGTATGACGATAGATATTCAAGACAGCCTCAATCCCCAGATACAAGGCCGTGGCGATCAGGGCCAGCCCCACAATGGCAGACGCTAAGGTCTTGATGCGGGCATGACCAAAATGGTGTTCCTCATCGGGAGCCTTTCGGCCAAGCCTGAGACCGACCAGTACTATGGCGTCGGTGAAGAGATCGGAAACCGAGTGTACCGCATCCGCTATGAGGGCCTGGCTATGACCAAGTATTCCCGCAACGAGCTTGAACACTATGAGCAAAACGTTGGTAACCGCCCCCACCCACGTAGCCCTCTGGCCCGCACGGT
>JAYEFV010000075.1:0-18219 GCA_034658755.1 Thermodesulfobacteriota bacterium
TTTTAACATCAAGAATAACCACATCAATGCTGTCGTCCGCTTCAAGTCGATTTAGTGCCTCTTGCCCACTAAATGCATACGCTACAATGAAGCCCCTTCTGCGTAAGCGTTGGCTCATGATTTCAACAAACGACTGTTCATCATCAACCAAAAGTAACTTTGTTGGCGCCATATCTTACCATTTTTACTATATAATAATGGATTAAATCCCTTTCTAATAATAAGCAAACGGCCGCGAGATGAGCTGCATCCCCGACTCTCGGAAAATGATGACAGCCCCTTTCGCGGCATTATCTAACATTCCTTTGTTTGACGTAAATTTTAAACGTTTTATCTATTATATCAAGATGTTTTTTTGATCCGACCTCCCATTCACCTTCCCCAGATAAAATAGAAACTTATTATTTTAGGATGTCCCGGAAGTCCCAGACTCCTCCTCTTTTACACTGAAAAAATCTTCAACGATCATGACCTCGCCATAGCGATTAGCACAATCACTAAGCTGAATTTAAATCAGATAGCACAGGTCAAAGCAGTTATGTTTGCGAGATATTAACGGGAAAGGGAAGGGTAATTAAAAACAATTTGTCCTGGACTATGCCTGGACAAAGCGGATTAAACAGGAAGGGGCTATTGACGAAATTCCAATAACCCCCTAAAATTATTGGTGCCGAGGGACAGAATCGAACTGCCGACACGGGGATTTTCAGTCCCCTGCTCTACCGACTGAGCTACCTCGGCTTATTAAAATTAACCCGGTATTGCTATTAGAAGCACCGTTTTTTGTCAAGATTTTTTTGACTCATATCCCCAAAAACATATTGCAACATGACTGTTGCTGCAATGGTTGCCGTTTCAGCTCTCAATATACGGGGTCCAAGTGCGGCGGTAACAAATCCCCGGTTCCTGGCGCTTTCAATCTCCTGAGAGGTCAACCCTCCCTCCGGCCCCAACACGGCAAAAATTGTATTAATTTGCCGGTTGGGTTTGGGCAATTCCGTATTGAGTAATTTAGATTCATTTTCCCAGAAAACGATTTTTAAGTCGCAAGACTCTCCAAGAGTCAGCACCTCTCCAAAGGATACGGTTTCACCGATTTCTATAATACGGCCGCGTTTGCACTGCTTGAGAGATTCTTTTGCTATTTTTTTCCACCGTTCTGTACGCGCTGAGATTTGTTTTTTATCGGGTCTGGAAACAGATCGTTCGGCAAAAAAAGGTGCCCATTTTGTTACTCCGAGTTCGGTAAGCTGCCGGACAAGACCGTCCATTTTCTTTTCTTTTAAAAACGCCTGGGCAATAATAATTTGAACCGGTGACTCGGCTGTTGAAGGAAAGCTGTCTGTTATGGATACGTTTATGCTTTCTGAATAAAAAGCGATGATTTCAGCCCGGTATTCAATCCCTCTGCCGTCAAAAAGGCCTATCTTATCACCCGGTTTAAGGCGCAATACGGTTTTTATGTGCCTGGCATCAGAACCAGTAATAATAGATGTTGAGCCTGAAATTGCCGATGGTTCAATAAAAAAATACCGCATACTCTCCTTTATAATTCAGCCAGGTATATTGTAAATCCTTTTTTTTTGCGAAACCGATTGCCCATGCATGTTCAGCCAAATCAAAGCCAAATTTTACAAAAAAGTAAATATCTTGACACACTGTAGGCCCTGTGGTAATTTTTCTTTGATTATAGGGTGTTTGTTTATGAGGTACGGCACTTCATGGTAAACAGGGGGTTGATATGAAAGACAAAAATGATCCGGACAAGAAAATTGAAGGGGCAGATTCAACACAAGATCAAGAGATCATAGAACTCCAAGAAGAAACATTCGTTGCATCTCAAGACGATGAGGAAATTATCGACCTTCTGGAGGCTGTCGACGAACTTGCAGTAGAAGATATACAAGAAAGCGTCGTCACTGAAGAGGCAACATCAGCGGAAGAGATCATAACAGTAACCGAGACAATGAGCGATCCCCCCCAAGAAATAGAAGAAATCGGTGAGCCTATCCATATAACCGACGACACATCTCAGGAAGCAGAGGATCTTACTGATTTAGAAGAAGATCTTTTAGAAGAACCAAGTGGATTAGATGATGAATTCGGCAAGGAAGTCGCATTTGATCAGGGCCTGAGTGATGATTTTGTCGATTCCCTGGGCATGGAACTCGACGCTAAAGAAGATGTTTCGGAGGATTTGCTTGATACTGAAAAGGTGTCGGATGCACAGATGGAAGCAGCTTTGGAGCGTGTTATAAAAAAGATGTTTTATGAAAAGATTGATGGTATTCTTGTTGAGGTAATCGAAAAAACGGTCACACGGGAGTTAGAAAGATTAAAAAGTATCCTGCTTAAAGATGCGGAGGGAAATGAAAAATGATCGTTTCTTTTCACAACAATTACATTTTGCCTGATTAATCCGATCATAGCAAATAAATCGAATGGTAAAACAATCGGGGATTATTCAATAATCCCCTTTTCAATTTTTTACCTGTATCCGGATGCTACGAGCGACATGCGCAGTTCAAGAATTTAGGGGCTTCGCCCCAATCGGCCTCCGGCCCGTAGGGAATAATGGAGTAATATGATATGAGTTCCAATCTTCTTAACAAAGGTTATGAACCCCATGACGTGGAAAAACGTTGGTACGATTTCTGGGAAAAAGAATTGCTGTTTGCGGCAAACGAGGAAAAAAACGATCAAAAATGCTATTCCATTGTAATCCCTCCGCCAAATGTCACCGGGGTTCTTCACATGGGTCACGCGCTGAATAATACCTTGCAGGATATTCTCTGCCGCTATCGGAGATTGCGTGGCGATAATGTCTTGTGGATGCCCGGTACCGATCATGCAGGAATCGCCACACAGAATGTTGTGGAAAAAAAACTCGCTGACGAGGGTATGGATCGCCATCAGGTAGGCAGAAAAAAGTTCATAGAAGCGATTTGGAAATGGCGAAGTGAATATGGCAGCGCCATCATCAATCAACTCAAACGCCTTGGCGCTTCATGTGACTGGAAGCGTGAACGTTTTACCATGGATGAGGGGCTTTCAAGAGCCGTACGCAAAGTTTTTGTAACCCTGTACCGGGAAGGCTTAATTTACCGCGGCAATTACATTATTAACTGGTGCCACCGCTGCCATACAGCACTTGCCGATCTTGAGGTCGAACATGAAGCACATGATGGTCATTTGTATCATGTACGGTATCCTTTTACAGACGGAACAGGGGGTGTGGTTGTTGCAACGACCCGGCCTGAAACCATGTTAGGTGATACGGCAGTAGCAGTAAATCCGAACGATGAGCGCTACCAGGGTATGGAGTCCATTCAGGTGATTCTTCCCCTTATGAACAGAACGATTCCAATCATTCAAGACAAATATGTGGACATGTCCTTTGGAACCGGGGCATTAAAGATTACACCCGCGCATGACCCCAACGACTTTGAGATCGGAAACCACCACAACCTGGAACGTATAAAAGTTATCGGTGATGACGGCCTGATGACATCAGAAGCAGGCGGGTTCCAAGGGCTTGATCGATTCGAATGCAGGGAAGCCGTGGTTAACGCACTGAAAGAAGAGGGGCTTCTTGAAAAAATCGAGCCGTATCAGCACAGCATCGGTCACTGTTACCGGTGTAAGACTATAATTGAACCTAATTTGTCAAAACAGTGGTTTATCAGAACAAAGCCCCTTGCAAAAAAAGCTATCCGTGCCGTTAAGAACGGTGATACAAAGATCATTCCTGCAATATGGAACAAGACTTATTTTGAATGGATGAACAACATTAAGGACTGGTGTATTTCTCGGCAGATATGGTGGGGACACCAAATCCCGGCATGGACTTGCAATAACTGTAAAGAAATAATTGTTGCCATGGATACGCCGGCAACGTGTCCGGCATGCGGAGAAACAGATCTTTTACAGGATACAGACGTTCTGGATACCTGGTTCAGTTCCGCCCTGTGGCCTTTTTCAACCATGGGATGGCCGGATCATACACCGCTTTTAAAATTGTTTTATCCCACATCTGTTCTTGTTACAGGTTTTGATATTCTCTTTTTCTGGGTCGCGAGAATGATGATGATGGGTATCCATTTCATGGAGGATGTGCCCTTTAAAGATGTTTATGTGCATGCCCTGGTGCGTGATGAAGAAGGCAAAAAGATGAGTAAGTCGACCGGAAATGTAATCGATCCCCTGAGCGTTATTGACCGCTATGGAACCGATGCATTCCGATTTACCCTGGCCGCTTTTGCAGCCCAGGGCAGAGACGTAAAGATGTCTGAAAAGCGAGTTGAAGGCTACCGTAATTTTATCAACAAGATCTGGAACGCCGCACGTTTCGCACTGATACACATAAATAAACCATATAAAAACATAACAACCGAACCGCTTTCCCTTGTGGACAGGTGGATTCTGTCCAGACTCTATCGTGTGAGCGGCAAGGTTTCCGAAGGGCTTGAAAGTTATCGGTTTAATGATGCGGCCGGAGCGCTTTACAAGTTTGTGTGGCATGAGTTCTGTGACTGGTATCTTGAAGCGATTAAACCTACTTTGTACGGGAAAGAGGGACCGGGCCGGCAACAAGCAACCCTGAGCGTGCTGTGGCGTGTTCTGCATGATATACTAGTTCTGCTTCATCCTTTTGTACCTTTTATTACAGAGGAAATCTGGCATAAACTTCCGGGCACACAAGGCTCCATCATGAAAGCACCATTTCCTTTATATTCCGACAATGATGATGGCATACAACGGGATGAGGAAGCAGAATCAAATCTGAGCCTTATCTCAGGGATAATAACAGGCATCAGAAATATAAGGGGTGAGATGAACATTTCACCGTCATTATCCCTGGCCGTTTCGGTCCAGTCCCAAAAGGAATCAACAAAGAAAACCATACAACAGTACCGGAACATGATCATTAACCTTGCCAGACTTAAATCGCTATCTGTGGGAAATGCGGTTGAAAGACAGCTGGAGTTGCAGTTTAAGTTTAAGGGAGATGATCTTAAATCTCTATCTGTGGACAATGCGATTGAAAGACCAAAATCTGCGGCAACGGCTGTTGTAAATGATGCTACGATTTTTGTTTCATTAGAAGGAATTGTCGATTTTGCAAAGGAGATTGAACGCCTTGAAAAAGAAATCAATAAACTGACAAATGAGTCGGCCATGGTTTCAAAGAAACTAAACAATGAGGATTTTCTCAGCAAGGCGCCCGCACCGGTGGTGGAAAAAGTAAAAATAAAGCACGATCTTCTTGTTGAAAAACAGCAAAAGCTGCTGTCGAATCTGGATAAAATTAAAGAGCTTGAGGCTTAACCCCAATTTATCATGCATTCAACACAACATCTCATAAAAATAGCACTGAAAGAAGACATCGGTTCGGGAGATATTACAACTGATAATCTCGTGGATCCCGATCTTGAAGGCAAAGGCTTCATCATCGCCAAAGAACCTTTTGTCCTTGCAGGCCTTGATGTGGCCTGTCAGGTTTTTAAGCACCTTGACGCCAACGTTATAGTCGTGCCAGTCCATATTGATGGCAATCTTGTAAAAGAAGGTGAAACCATAGCAACCGTTGAGGGTAAACTTTGCGCGCTGCTTTCGGGTGAGAGAACCGCCTTGAATTTTCTTCAGCGACTTTCGGGTATCGCCACCTGTGTGCGTTCATATGTGGATGAACTCAAAAATAAACGGGTGCGCCTTGTGGATACCCGCAAGACCACACCGGGGTGGCGTGTATTGGAAAAATATGCCGTTAGAGTGGGCGGAGCCTATAACCACAGGATGGGGCTATATGACGGTGTTTTGATCAAGGATAATCACCATGCTGTCAGTGGGGGTATAAAAAAGGCTGTTGACCGTATCCGGACCAAGGTATCCCATCTTGTTAAAATAGAGGTAGAGGTTTCCACTCCGGGCCAGGTCAAGGACGCTCTGAAGGCCGGTGCAGATGTTATCATGCTCGACAATATGAGCAGAGAAGAGATAAAAGAAGCCACAGCCTTTATTGGTGGAAGGGCAGTTGTTGAAGTGTCGGGGAATGTAACAAAAAGCGTTCTTAAATCCCTGGCAGATACCGGAGTAGATATCATATCCGTAGGAGCCCTGACCCATTCTGCAAGATGCGTGGATATTAGTATGCGAATAGAGACAGCTAATTAAACGCCTCGGAAATTCTACAACTTCTTGAAAATACAGGTTTATTAATGATGACCTATTTATGCCATCAGAATGGAAGAATGGAATGTTGGGAGTAAGGGCGGAAATAAACCATTTTAATTGTAAAAAACTCCTTTCCTTCAACTTCGTTCAGGACAAGCTCACCCATTATTCCATTACTCCATCATTCCATCATTCCAATTGTGAGCAAAGCGAACTAACTTGGTCATATGATACCCATACGTGATACAATACCTTCTAAAAATTATCCGGTTGTCAATAATACGATCATTGGTATCAACGTGGTTGTCTATCTGGTACAGATATCGCTGGTTCCGGATTTAAATCGTTTTATCTATATTTATGGTCTTGTCCCCGCCCGCTACTCAATCCCCCAAATTACATCTTATTTTACTACGAGCCAGCAGCTTTTCTCTTTGCTCTCTTTCATGTTTCTCCACGGCGGATTCTGGCATCTTTTGGGTAATATGTGGTCGCTTTACATCTTTGGCGACAATATCGAAGATCGCCTCGGGCCGTTTCGTTATTTGGTTTTTTACCTGCTTTGCGGAATAACATCCGGTCTTTCCCATCTTATCATTAATCTTCATTCCAATATACCTACCATAGGAGCCAGCGGGGCCGTTGCCGGTGTCATGGGCGCTTATTTGATTCTTTACCCCAATGCAAAGATATTAACACTGATTCCCATTATCTTTATCCCCTGGTTTATTGAAATTCCGGCGTTCTTCTTCCTCGGCCTCTGGTTTGTTTTCCAGTTTGTTAGTGCAGCCGGAAGCCATGGGGGTATTGCCTGGTGGGCTCATATCGGCGGTTTTATCTTCGGTATTATTTTTTTAAAGATTTTGCTTGCCTTACCAGAGACCGGTGTAAGCGATCAAATGCGCAAGGTGACCGCAAAAAGAAAAACGCACCGCCTTCAGGTTATCCGGCCCGTGGGTTCCGGGAAAGAGCCCCATCTCTATGGTATGATAACCATCACCTCATTTGAGGCCCTTACCGGAACGCTTAAGCTGGTAAACATCCCCTGGGGATTTCAAAAACGCCTGGTAAGAGTTGCCGTGCCCGCCGGTGTACAAGAAGGGAGCAAGCTGCGGCTGAAAGGTTTGGGCAAAATAACACCCGACGGTCAACGGGGGGATTTGTATCTTAAAGTGGCCATTGCGTAGGTGATTTTATAGTTCCGCGTGGTCAACCGGTGTCCATCCATAAACGGCAGATTTTGGTTTCCGGCAAGGCCCGAGCGAGTTTTCAACCGTAGGCATAGCACGCTATTTCGAGGATTGAAAACGAGCGAGAACGCAGCCGGGGGCCGAAAGATGCCGTTTATGGATGGACACTAACTGAAGTACCAGGCTATAATCTGCGATCCAAAAAAAACATAAGCAATTGCGCCGATAGACAGAAAAGGGCCGAAGGGGATAGCGAACTTCATATTCTTGTCTTTGATCAGCATCATTGTTATGCCTACGCATGAACCCATAACCGATGAAGCAAAAACAGTAAAAATCACCCCTTTCCAGCCGATAATGGTTCCAATCATTGCCAGAAGTTTGATATCACCGCCCCCCATTCCATCTCTGTGGGCGATCAGGTTATATGCCCATGCAACAAACCAAAGGCTACCCCCTCCGATAAGCAAGCCGCATACCGAAGCTTTAAAAGTAATTGTCGGCAATGCAAAAGAGGCAACCAGACCCATGGGAATTCCGGGGAGAGTGATGATATCCGGTATTATTTGGTGATCAAGATCAATAAATGTTATGACAAGCAGAGATGAAATAAAAACAAAATATACCAAACTTTCCAGGGACAGACCAAACTTAAAAAGCAGGCATATCGCAACAATTCCGCTCATCAGTTCAACCATGGGATAGCGAAAAGATATCGGTGCATCACAATTGCGGCATCTGCCTTTTAGCCAGATATAACTTAAAACAGGAATATTGTCATAAAATCGAATGGAGCTGTTGCAGCTTGGACAGATTGAACGGGGAGGATCTGAAATAGATTTTGAGGTTGGCAGCCTGTAAATACAAACATTTAAAAAGCTTCCGATGCACATGCCGAATATGAAAATTATACTCACGATCAAAAAATTAAACATGTTTTATATGGGGTCCTCTTGAATTTATGATTAAATAACAGTAAGTAATATCTTCCATTCACATATCTGATAAAATATAATGTTACTGTCTATATATGGTGATGCAGTTCGTGTCAAAATAAGATTTGTTGTATCATGTCGGCCCATTCAAAAATGGACAGAATAAGCATATGGGATTAAAAGCATTAAATCCAACCCGGACAAGCCGAAACCAAAAATGTTTGCCACAAAGGCACTAAATAATGAGAAGAAAAGACAAAGAAATTACGGATAACGCCGAAATCGAATCGATCATCTGCCGATCAATGGTATGCCGGCTGGCAATGGCTGATAAAAACCGTCCTTATATTGTTCCACTCTGCTTTGGATATAAAGATAATACACTCTATTTCCATTCCGCCGGACAAGGCAAAAAACTCGACATGCTAAGAAAGAACAATTCAGTCTGTTTTGAATTTGATATTGACTATGAACCCATAAAATCGGATAACGCCTGTGAATGGGGAATGAAATACAAAAGTGTTATTGGTTTTGGAAAGGCTTCATTCATCGAGGATGTTGAATCAAAACGCAGGGCCCTGGATATTATTATACAACACTATTCGGGCGAATCATTTGACTATCCGGAAGCTAAAATAAAAAATACGGTGGTTATTAAGGTTAAAATAGAGCATATGACAGGTAAGTATTCGGAACCGTATATTAACAAAACACAGCGTGAAATCGGCGGGTGAACCCATGATTTCATGGTGCAACTTTTAAACGATTTAACAAATAATTTGGGAAAAGAGGTAAATGCTATGAGTATTAATGTGGTCGCAAAGATTGATGATCTTGTAACAGTCAAACATGTGCTTGCCAGCGTTTTTGACAAAACCGGCCTGGAAAAGTTCATACCTGAACTACTGAAGATAAATCCTGAGATAAAGATTTTTTCAACAGGAGGTACTTACAAGAAAATAGAAGATATCCTTGGAGCAAAGGCTGAATCCTGTCTCACCCAGGTTTCGGATTACACAGGCCAGCCGGAAACCCAAGGCGGTCTTGTAAAGACACTTGATTTTAAAATATATCTCGGCCTGCTAACCGAAACATACAATGACGCCCATAATGATGATATAAAACGAACGGGTTCCGTTCATATAGATATGGTTATCGGCAATCTGTATCCCTTTCAGGATACGATCTCACAACCCGACGTAACCGTTGAACGGGCCCGGGGAAATATCGATATCGGTGGGCCATGTATGATAAGGGCCTCGGCCAAAAATTATTTGCGGGTGGCATCTGTTGTTGACCCGTCTGACTATGAGTCGATTCTATCGGGGATGAAAGCAAATAACGGGGCCATATCGCTGGAACTTCGCTACCGGCTGGCGCAAAAGGCGTTTGAATATACTGCCGTCTACGACCGCACTATCGCCGACTTTTTGGGTTCCAGAGCCATTGATGACGTAATGGGATGTTATACATATTAGAAAACTCCATTACCGTTATCTCTCACGATCTAAGCCGGACAAGCTGGAACAAAAAAACTTATCACCAAAGAATGAAATCTATAATATTCTTTCGTGCGGTTAATATTTCGTGTTTTCGTGATTATCTTTAACAATTTTCTGCCAGCAAAAAGGAGAAAACAATGACACAAGATCTGAAAAAAATGTATCGAACGATAATGGATGATCACTTTCCTCCCAATATGGAAATCAGTTTTGTGGATCAGGATAAAAGGCAAACCCTATTTTATGAAAAAGTTGCATGGACCATCGATAACATCCAAAAAGGGTTAAGATACGGTGAAAATCCCGGTCAGGAAGCAGCGCTTTACAAGTTGGCAAACGGAAACCTGATTCTGGGGAAAACCGAAACCATTCAGCCGGGCCAATATCTGGCTTCAGACATTGAGCTTTTGCAATCCGGAAAGCATCCCGGCAAAACCAATCTGACCGATGCGGACAATTCCTTGAACATCCTGAGATATTTTGTGGATAAACCCACGGTGGTCATCGTCAAGCACAACAATCCATGCGGTGTTGCCAGATCTGATACATTGGTAGACGCCTATCAAAAGGCAAACATTGCAGACAGGGTGGCGGCATTTGGGGGATGCATTGCAGTCAACAGAGCTGTTGACAGGGAAACGGCTCAAGCCATTACCGAACAATACGCCGAAGTTGTCGTTGCTCCTGATTTTGAAGAAGGGATCATGGATATCTTTGCCAAGAAAAAAAATCTCAGGGTTATCCGTATTGGAAATATTGACCGGTTGCAGACATTTGTGGGTAAAAGATGTGTGGAATTCAAAAGCTTGATAGACGGCGGTATTATCGCCCAGTGGTCTTTTGTTCCTGCCGCTCGCACAAAGGCGGACCTAACACTTGCCGAATGCGAATATAAGGGCAAGCAATACCGGATCAGCCGGGCACCCACCGAACAGGAATGCGAAAACATGCTCTTTGGCTGGCTTGTGGAATCAGGTGTAACATCAAATTCAGTCATTTACGTTAAAGATCAAGTAACCGTGGGCATCGGAACCGGTGAGCAAGACCGGGTAGGCGTTGCAGAAATTGCAAGAGACAAGGCCTATCGAAAGCTGGCAGACCGTTACTGCTTTGAAATGCATGGTATTCCCTATAACGATCTAAAAGATGAATATAACAAGGCGGAAATTGATGATAAAGTTTCAAAGGAAAAAGGCGGTCTGATTGGTGCTGCCATGGTCAGTGATGCTTTTTTTCCGTTTAGAGACGGTGTTGATGTGGGTCTAAAAGAAGGGATAACATCTGTGATTCACCCGGGCGGATCAGGAAATGACTACCAGTCGATCGAGGCCTGCAATGAAGTCGACGCTACAATGGTCTATACCGGGCAGAGGAGTTTCAAACATTAAAAAATGGTTAACGCCGTCCGGACAACATCTTTACGATATTGAAATATCCAATTTCCAATGATCTTTCCCTACTAAAAAATATTTTTAAATTGGTTGTTGGATATTAACAGCCCCGCCAAGCCTGTTGGCGGGGCTTTTTTTGCTCGCAATTATTTAGCCAACCTCAACATCCTCGATATCCGGCAATTCGTTTTCAGAAAGCGCGGAAAATAAAAAAAGGATAACAACACACAGACAAAAAAAGGCCGCTATTGCTACAATCATCAGGAATAGTTTTAACATGATTGCTCACCACCTTAATTTTTGAGGTAAAAATAATTTCTGTATAACCCATCATAAATACTACGTCTGTGTTTTCTTTATATATGCAAATAGCATGCAAAATCAAAAAGTCGCGGAAAAATATTGTGGAAACTTAGAGATATCAAATAGTTATAGGTGCCACAGAACAGGGACTGCGATGTTAATTGATTGAAAACTATTTGAAATTGTGGAATAAATTACAGAAAAAACATGAACAGATTTCCATACGTTTGGGGCATAACAAGGATAAACAACCAAGGAAAGTGCATTATAGTATCATGGGCACCTGAGTTCATGCCTTCGCCTCATGTTTCACTTGTTGTCAAACCAGTATAACATTTAAAAATTTTTTTGCATATTTCCGTTTGGACAATTTTCGGATTCTTTTCCACACTCAGTTACTAACCTTAAGTTTCTCATCAAGAGTTTTCACCGGCGGAATTACCGGAGGCTGGTAGATCATGTAACTCTGTATGGGATACCGAGTCCCTTTTTTATGCGTTTTTTCCAGACCATCCACAAGCAACTCAAGATCTTTTGCCGGAAACGTAAAAAACATCTCGCACTCGTCAGTTCCTGCAAGGATCCGTTCGCCTCGTCCGGGATGAACCAAGGCAGGTTTTCCTGTCAAGTAAGGTTTTATCGAGGAAAGGCAGGAAATGCCAAAGCCTGTGGTCGATGATTCGATCAATTCACCTGAATGATAAAGGAAACCGGATGTCAAACGGGCCATCTGGGCGGGTGTTCCATAGACCACAACCAAATCAGGATCAACAGGCGTTTTATCCAGGGGAAACATGGCAATTCCTTTTATTTTTCCTGCCGGAATCGGATCCAGCTGTTCGGTTACTCTTTGAGCAAGTTCAATAGTATCGAAGTAGCCCATATCTAAAAAGTATTTTGCCAAATCATTCCGATCTTCAAGTTTTTTCAATCCTAACGCCGCAAGACACGGGGAGCAGTTAATGTCTTCTGCCAATACGCCTACAAATCTCCCCCACCGTCTTGCAAGAGTCGTCCATTGACATAGGGAAATTTGGATTCCATATTTCGATGGTCTCATAAACCCTTCGGGAAGTTCATTTTCCTCTTTAATAATTTTAACTCCAAGGGGAAAAGACTGGGGGCGTATCATCTGAGAGATCTTGTCGGCGCATGTTTGAATGTTCATGTTTTCCTCCTTTCTTTATCTTGAAAAGATTTAAAATTGTTTCAAATATTCTTGAAGTTTTATCTTGTTTCGCACTTGGGTTTGGTGGCCGGCGGAATTCCTTTCGATATTTTTTTAACATCATATGAAATTTCTTTAGGAAATATTTTTTATTGTTCTTATAAAGTATTTCTGTTAAATGAAAATAAGTCAAATTAATAATATTAATATATTTAATTAGGACTGCTTATTTTAAATGGAGTGGCAACAAATCATAGGATTTTACTACGTGGCCAAGCTTGGCAGTTTTACGAAAGCTGCCGGCGCTACGTTTCGGACCCAGTCAGCCCTTAGTCAACAGGTTAAAAACCTTGAAGAAGAATTAGGATGCCGGCTCTTGGAAAGGATCGGCAGGCGTAAATTGCGTTTAACTTCGGCCGGTCAAAAGTTTTTTAAATTTTCAGAGACAAGTCTGGAACGATACGAATCCCTTACTGAAAAACTTAATGAGTTAAAAGGATTACAAAAGGGTCTTTTGAGAATGGCCGCGCCTTTCACAACTCTCTACCACTTGGTTCCGTTTGCGCTGAAAAATTATATCACACAATTTCCAAATGTTGAGCTGACCATACTCGATCGGTCACAGCACAATATTCTCGATCTGATAAAAAATGGGGATATCGATTTTGGTTTGGTATTGGAATCCAATGCCCCAAAAGATCTCACATCGCTCCGCTGGAAGAAGGTGAGAACCGTTTTGATGACACCCATAGGCCATCACCTGGCCAAAGCTAAAAGAGTCACATTGAAACAAATTGGAAATTATCCTCTTATTTTACCCCCCATAAATCTAAGATACCGTAGTAACTTAGAAGAGAGGTTTCAAAAACTTGGTATTGACTACCACGTCATCATGGAATCGTCTAATGTTGAGTTAAGTTCTCTGTATGTGGAGATGGGACTCGGGATATCTTTTGCTACCATCGTGACGGACTTACCGGAATTGAAAAAGAGAAAGTTGGAGTTTTTGTCAATGGATCATCTGTTTAAACCGGATTATATAGCAGTCGTTATGAGGAAAGACAAGACTCTGATATCATACAAGAAAGCCTTTATTAAAATTCTATTTGGAGAAACACCCGCAAATAATGCTGCATAAACCGGGTTTCCTTGTCATAGCTCCAGTAGTGGTTGGGCTCTTCGTAAGGTGAGTTAATGATGAGCTGGTCTATTGTAAATTTCGACATAGCCTCAAAATTCATAAACAGGTTGAAATGTTCTGACAGCACTAAAGGCCCGAATCAAGTTCGGTGATCGCATTGTCGCTTTTTGAACATCCCAACGGTTTTGAGCAAATGGAATCAATGCGCCGTTATAATCCGGTCATATTTTAGCAGTACTGCCGGATGTCGGAATGATGGCCTCACGCATCTGACGTTTTCGAGATCTGGCTGTCATCTCGACTAAAACTCTTTTCGGGTGATAAGCGCCTTCATATTCAATTCGCTATGCTTTGCCCATACTGATTTTGCTAAATGATAGTGGCTTGATTGCCAAGTATTAATGCACAATTCAAGCGCCGGCACCGTTCTTCAGTTCAATTACCACGTTAACTTATAAACTAATGTCCCTCAAGCCCCCCGTCCCTGAAGCGTCCGAAGCCTCTGTAAAATGGCTATAGCGTTGGAACTAAAAGGATTGTTTTAAAATTCACAGCTTGAGATGAATGCATAAGAAAACAAAATGTACATTAGTTTAGGTGATTGGCGGAACAAATATTTCTGCCACTTCTGTCGGCAGTGTCTCAACGTAAAGGGACTGGCTGGGAAAAGCAAAAGCGCTGCCCGCCTCTTCAACAATTTCTTTTATCCGATAAGCAAGTGTTTCCTTTATCTCCAGCCATTTGCCCCATTCTGTAGTTTTTGTAAAACAATATATCATGATATCTATAGAAGAATCGCTGAATCTGTCAATACGCACAAACATGGGAATTTTTGGCGGCTTTGCAAAATACTCACTCTCTAAAATGTATTGCTCGATAGAGTCGCGAATCTGCCGGAGTTGCTCGACTGTGGTGCGGTACTCCACTCCGATTTTCCAGTAAATTCTCCTGTGAGTCATGGAACTGAAATTGATAACCGCATGATCGGATAATTTTGAGTTCGGCACAAAAACCGGCGCCTTATCAAATCGGCGAACAAGCGTGGAACGGAATCCGATGGACTCGACTGTGCCTTCAACAACGCCATCAACGCGAATCCAGTCCCCAATATTGAACCTCTTTTCGGCGATCACTAAAATGCCGGAAATAAGATTTTTAAAAAGGTCCTGTGCCCCAAGGGCAACAGCGACTCCAAACAATCCCAGTCCGGCGAGAATCGGGCCAATTTTAATGCCCCATATTTCAAGAATCGTCGCTGCACCAATGAAAATAAAAGTAACTTTGATCGCCTTAAGCAGCCAGTCAATCATCGAAGAGGTAAAAATTTTCTCAAGTCGTCTTAATAAAAAGGACATGGGTTTTAGGAGATTAACAAGGCCCCAGAATATCACAAATACAATAAAAGAACGGATAAATTTATTGGCTATAACCTCAATCTCACCATATATGGGAAGGTATTCGGCAGCAAAAAAAACACCGAGAACAACCGGTATAAACTGGACCGGTTTCTCAAGAGCCTCCAACATATCATCGTCAATTACAGTTTTTGTTCTTTTTGTAACAGCTTTGATCCTGCCTATAATAAATCTTGCAAATAACCGTCGCAGGAGAATAAAAGCAAAAAAGATTAATACGGCAACAATAAAGTGGCCGATATCTATTCCAAACAGACCATTTTTCCATACATCTTGTACCAAAAGGTAGAATTGTTTTAGTTTTTCCATAATATTTATTCCAATAATTATGATGAATTCGTAAACCCAGTTAGGACGGAAAGGGGGTCAAGTCTACTTTTGACCCTTATTAACATCTCCTGCATCTCCTATTTCTTCATATGCTTCCCACCCGGGGGACACCAGACGCCCGCAACTATCGTCTCTTTCAGGGCTGTCCGCGACGTCCCTTCGACTTGTTCTTGAGCGGCAGGCGCGGCTCGCCGCCACCGGGGGGCAAGACAATCTTGTCCTCCGAAGCGACCCACACAAAACGTGACTGCGATTTACTCCCCTTGTAGGCGGGGACCCGGAAACAGCGCACATGGAAGCTGCAACTCATCAAGAGCTGCTCGAATTTTTTACTCGGCTCAGCCGACCACACAGCCAGACACCCCTGTTCGCGCAGCGCGCGGCGACAGGCCCGAATTCCTTCACGACTGTACAGACGGCGGTTCGATGAATCGGTCATCGCGCTGGGACCATTATCGATATCCAGCAGGATCGCATCGAATCTGCTCTTGGAACGTGAGATAAGCTCGACGATATCGCCCGTCTTGAGGTCAACTCGTTCGTCCCCCAGCGGCTGGCCGTTGAGTTCCCCGAAAAACTCACGATTCCATTCGACTACAGCACCCAACAGTTCACCCACCACCACTTGGGCGTGGGGGCTGAGCATATCGAGAGCCTGGCGCAAGGTATAGCCCATACCCAAGCCGCCGATGAGCATGCTGGGCGCCTTGCGATCAGCCAGATGCGCACAACCCAGCCGCGCCAGCTCCAGTTCTGACTCATGTTGGCGACTGTGCATCAAATCCTCACCGTTGATCATGATCGAGAAATCACGGTCATGCTGATAAAGCACCATTTCGCCTCCGTCCGGGGTCCGGGCTGTAGATATTTTTACTCTCGGTTTCATGGTGTCATCCTAGTGGTGACAAGTGGCAGAGATACCGGAGTCACGTTCCGGTATTAATACTGTCTTGTATTTTTCCTATCTGCTCATTAATTTTTTTGTCAAATTTTTTAAGCCTCGAAACTCCTTGATAATAGCGTCAATTCTACATTCTACTCTTATCGTTTATCCCCAAGGGTCAAACATAGATTTGATCCCATTTTACGGGTTTTATTTTTTTGAAAATATCCGACTGTTAAACAGTTTTACATATCGAACTGCTGGTAGATTCGGATCATCGTGTAACAAGACTGTCTGAAAATTCGATAATACTGTTCGTACCTTTCACATCTCCCATTGCCATAATGTGAATACCGTCTGCATATTCAATAATTTCTTTTATAAAATCGCAGGTGATCTCAATCCCGGTTGCCCCCTCATTTTCCATACGCGAATTAACTTCTTCCGGAACATCAACACCTTCAACATTCTTGTTCATAAACCTTGCCATTTTTACGCTTTTGAGGGGCATCACTCCTATTAATATCGGTTTATTCAGTTTCCGGGCTTTTTTAAGAAAATTTACCGCCCTTTCGGGATCATACACAACCTGAGTCTGAAAGAAATCCGCTCCGGCCGAGATTTTTTTTGCCATTCTTTCTATCTCGCGTTCGGCTTTTTTGGATGTAGGCATGGCAGTACATGCAATTTTAAAATCTGTTCTTCCGCCGAATTCTTTTTCGTTATAATCCAAACCGCTGTTCATTTTTTTTATAAGTCGGATGAGTTCAAAGGTATTTTAATCATAAACCGCTTTGGACGGATAAGGTCCGTGTTTCGGAGGATCACCGGTTGTCACCAGAATGTTACGAATACCCAGAGCATGTGCACCGAGCAGATCAGCCTGTGTACCCAGAAGGCTCCGATCTCTGCAGGTAAAATGCGGTACGGCTTCAACATTAAGGTTGTTTTGGATCAGACTTGCCATAGAAACCGAATTAATTCGCAGATTCCCCATCGGGCAATCGTGAACATTGATACCGTCCAGCGGAAGATAAGTGCGGGCTTTTTCCAAAGATTCATCTGTCAGGACGCCCTTTACCGGGCCGAGTTCGGTAGTGATAACGAAACTTTTGCCTAATTTTTCAGCTAAATTCATAAGAAACTCCTCCAAGTTAAAACGATCGTAATTTCAGATAGATATATTTAAGTTTTTGTTACCGAATCCGCATTGATTTAATGATTCGGACTCTGCCGGTATAATTCATATAATCAAATAATGATATCACAGATTTGATGTGTGGATCCCAATACCCGTATTCAAGTTGTTTCAAAAGGGCTAACGAGCGGGGTAACCTGCCGCAAGTATGCATGGCAACCAACTTTGCAAAACCACTGAGCGTTAAGCGGGGTATGGCCTTGGAAAAACCGCCGCGTTGTTTACGGTCTGGTTGACCCCATTGTTATGTCATTTCGCTTTCTGGGCTTGGAAATAAAGTACACCCCCATTTGTGTCGTAACGACTATACATCAGACAATTATGAGAACAGACGTGTTCAATGTCCTCTTCGGTAAAAGAATGAAGGCCTCGTTTATATGAAATCTTCTTCCATGTATCATCAAAATCCTTGCTGATTCCAACGACAGGCGTACTACATACAAATACGCCACCTTTCGTTATCACCCTCGCCGCTTCTGCAATGGCCAGTTGATATTTCGGGATCATATGCAGGGCGGTGTCCATTAAAACGAACTCAAAAGATTCATCTCCTAAAAGAAGCTCTTCGGCGTTTCCCTGAATAAATCTG
>JAYEFV010000076.1:0-5083 GCA_034658755.1 Thermodesulfobacteriota bacterium
CGGGACTAAGCAGTTTATATCTACCGGAGGATATGCCGATTTCATTACCCTGCTGGCTAAAACACCGGAAGGCCCTGCATTTTTTATCATGGAAAAGGGAACACCAGGCTTTGTTCAGGGCAAGGGTGAGGATAAGCACGGTATCCGGGCTTCAAACACATCCCCACTGTTTTTTACGGATGTGTTTGTTCCGGCTGAAAATCTCATCGGCTTGGTTCCCGGTAAGGGTATGAAACAAGCCAATAAAGTTTTTGGATATACCCGGTTGATGGTTGCCGCCATGGCACTGGGGCCTTGTGAAGCGGCTCTTGAGATCGTAATTCCGTATGCCAAAGAGCGGATTCAATTCGGATCTCCGCTTTCAGAAAAACAGGGGTACACTCACAAGCTTGTCGTTCCCCATGCTGTAAGACTCCAGGCCGCAACCGCCTATATGGACGAAATTGCTCTCAGGATCGATTCAGGTGAATCCGACCTTCATGTGGAAGGTTCCATTAGCAAACTGTTTGCTACCGAGTCTGCCAACAAGGCCGCCGACGATGCCATCCAGGCACTTGGCGGTTATGGGTATATGACCGAGTTTGAAGTGGAGAAGATCAAGCGGGATGTGAAGATAACCTGTATCTATGAAGGGACCAGCGAAATTCAGCAGAGTATTATCAGCACATTGCGCTGGAAAGAAACGCGCAAAACCAAAGGCGGATTTTATAAAGCCATCTGCCAGGAAATGGAAAAGATGGATAGCGATTTAAATGATGCCGGATGTAGGTTTTACGGGCTCGCGGCCGGGATTTTGAATAATACCATTATGTTGGTTCATGACAATCGGCTGACGCGGAAGCAACATGTCATGTTTTCCATGGCCGATATGATGACCTATGTGGAGATTGGGGCCAGCCTTGCGCGTAAGGCCGTGGCCCTTTCAAAAGCCGGTGACTTGGAAGCCGAAAAGGTTAAAGCCATGTCCAGGATTTTTGCCGATGAAGTTGCGCAACTTGTTTCCCGGAACGCGCTGAATATCCTGATGGGTTCCGGTGTATTTGATCAAAAGGCGGCCCATGATTTTATGGAAACAAATTCTTATAACAGACTTGTTTGCAGCAGCCTAAATGTCATAAATGACATGGATCTGGTTGCAGACATACTGTTTTCGAGGTAATCATGACCGAAAAAGAACAACGTATTGTTGTGGTTACGGGTGGTTCGAGAGGTATTGGCAGGGCTATTTGTATATCACTGGCAGCACCGGACACCCGCATCTATTTTAATTATTTTTCTCCAAGTGATCCGGATGCTGAAGCTGCCGCTGCTGCTGAAACAGAGAAACTCGTAGCCGATGCCGGAGGTTTGGCAGTCAGCACTAGTGTTAACATTGCCGAAGAAAAAGAAGTGGTAAGCTTTTTCGAAGAAATCTTAGATAAATCCGGGCGGATAGATGTTCTCGTAAATAACGCCGGTATAACCAAAGACGGTCTTTTAGTACGTATGAAAGAAAAGGACTGGGATGCTGTTTTAAATATTAATTTAAAAGGAGCGTTTACCTGCACGAGGATTGCTGCAAAAGCTATGATGAAACAGCGTTATGGACGTATCATTAATATGGCGTCGGTTGTGGGCGTAACCGGGAATGCGGGACAGGCAAATTATTCGGCATCAAAGGCAGGTTTAATTGGACTTACAAAAACAGCTGCCAAAGAACTTGCTCCGCGTGGCATTACCGTCAATGCAATCGCTCCGGGTTTCATAGAAACAGATATGACTGCGTTACTTTCAGAAAAGGCAAGGAATGCAATGCTGGACCAGGTCCCGTTGGGACGGGCGGGGCAGCCTGAAGATGTTGCAGCCGTTGTTGCTTTTCTGGCTTCTGAGAGTGCATCTTACTTAACCGGCCAGGTAATTCATGTAAGTGGTGGAATGTACATATAAAAGGGGGTAAACAGAATGTCCATTGAGGATAAAGTAAAAAAGATAATTGCGGAAAAGCTGAGTGTTGATCTTGAAGAAATAGTGCCGGAGGCGTCCTTTGTGGATGATCTTGGCGCAGATTCACTTGACCTTGTGGAGTTGATCATGTCCATGGAAGAGGAGTTCGATATTGAGATCCCTGATGAAGAAGCAGAGAAATTGGTGACAGTCAAAGACGCTTTCGATTATATTAACGTACATTAATGAAATCGAAATTCCGGCGTATCCGGCGGATTAAAAAATCGGTATCCGTTAAACAGGTTGCCATTAAAAGACTTGCGATTTGGATCTCGCTTATACCGGGGTAGAATTTTCGAGACGTTACGATTATGGGTGATAGGGAGACCTTTTTGGACCGGCGGGTAGTTATTACGGGTTTGGGGCTTGTAACGCCGCTGGGTATCGGCGTTGAAGAGGCGTGGACTGCGCTGTGTGAAGGCAAATCAGGTATAGCCGAGATAACCCGGTTCGATGCATCCGAATTTGACACTCAGATTGCCGGAGAAGTTAAGGATTTTCACCCAGAGGATTTTCTTCCCAAAAAAGAAGCAAAACGCATTCAATCCTTTATAGCCTATGCTGTTGCGGCATCCCGAATGGCCCTGGAAGATTCGGGGTTAATTATAGACAGTGCCAACCAAAACAGGGTGGGTGTTCTCACAGGATGCGGTCTGGGCGGGCTTCAGATACTTGAACAAACCGCCGCGATACTGAAACAGAAAGGACCCAAACGGGTAACGCCGTTTTTTATTCCCATGATGATCGGGAATATGGCTCCGGGTATGATTTCCATCTATTTAGGTGCAAAGGGACCCAATTCTTCAATTGCAACCGCTTGTGCTTCAGGCACACATGCGGTCGGGGACGCATTCAAAATCATTAAGAGAGGCGGTGCGGATGCCATGATAACCGGCGGCGTAGAGTCTGTTATCACACCTACCTGCATTGCCGGCTTCAATGCCATGAAAGCCCTTTCCGTCCGGAACCATGACCCTGAAAAAGCATCCCGTCCCTTTGATCGTGACCGTGATGGTTTTATCGTGGGTGAAGGATGCGGAATTCTCATATTGGAAACTCTTGAGGGGGCCTTAAAAAGAGGGGCCAGAATTTATGCTGAGATATGCGGGTATGGTATGAGCGGAGACGGGTTTCATATGGCAGCGCCTGCTCCGGACGGAGAAGGCGCTGCCCGATGCATGGCTGCAGCAATTGATGATGCGGGAATTTCATATAACGCCGTGGATTATATCAATGCCCACGGCACGTCAACGCAGCTTAATGATGTTTACGAGACGCAAGCCATCAAGTCTGTATTCAAGGAAAAAGCACATTCATTGGCAATAAGTTCGACCAAATCCATGACAGGCCATCTTTTAGGCGGCGCCGGTGGAATTGAAACCGTTTTCACAGCGCTTACCATTCATGAAGACATTATTCCGCCGACAATAAATCTTGATAATCCAGACCAAAATTGTGACCTTGATTATGTTCCGAACATCGCCAGAAAGAAGGATGTCAAAATGGCCATGACCAACTCCTTCGGTTTCGGAGGGACAAATGCAGCATTGATACTCAGTAAATACAACGAGCAAATTGACCGGTTGAAAAAATTGTAATACGTTAGCGTTTTGAAAATGGTATCGCCGGGTTAAAATCAATATGACAGATTATTTCCACACTTTTCACATTCCTGTTATGGGAACCGGTCACTCGGTTGATACACCGATCCGTGTGGCGCCTTTGGGTATTTCTTCGGTTATTTCACTCGTAGATGACCTTTTACTAGAAAAAATTCGGAAATATTACACTTCAAAGTTCAACCTTCCTTATGTCGAAATACCCAGAAATGCGGAGGACGGTCGGGCCAAAAGGATCACCGCCTACCTCGACACCGTCTATGAGATTGTTAAGCAAAAAATGGAAGAAATAAGAAATCAGCCTTTTTTCAAAAATAACAATAAACGTAAATATTTTGAACTGTTGCCTGAAGAATCTCTTCTGAGAAAAAAATATGAAGAACTTCTCAAAATGAAGCCCGGTCATGAAAGAGATGCTCTTGAAAAAGATTTAACATCACGCATGAAATCCGGCTCTATAGACGTAAATATCATGGTTACTGTGGATCGGGCTCATTTTGACAAAAACGGCAATCCTCTTGGCGATGAATTTTCCGATGACAAAGCAGGACTTAGGGGGTATGCCAATAGTTGCCTTGATTCCGGCATTGTATATTCAGCAGGTTTTAACCGGCGCTTGTTCAGTTATATGACGCGATTCAAGGATTTTTACAGAGACAAAATGGGCCGGATCAAAAAACGAATCATCCTAAAAGTAAGCGATTTCCGTTCAGCCTTTGTTCAGGGTAAATTTTTAGCTAAAAAAGGTCTTGAAGTGCATGAATTCCGCATTGAGTCAGGGCTGAACTGTGGCGGCCATGTCTTTGCTTCCAATGGAATTTTACTGCCTGTTCTTCTTGAGGAATTCAAGGAAAAACGCAAAAACTTGATGTCGGAGTTTAAACCGCTGATACAAAAGTACTACAAAAAAATGGGATGGAACTGTCCGGAGTTTGAATTGAATGACCGCCCCCTCATTACCGTGCAGGGAGGGATAGGGACACATGGAGAAGTCCGTCGATTAAAAGAATTTAATATAGATCGAACAGGATGGGCCAGTCCTTTTCTGCTGGTTCCGGAAGTAACCCGCGTGGATGCCACTACTCGTGAACTGTTGCGACAGGCTCAAGAAGATGATCTTTACATGAGCGACGTCTCCCCGCTGGGAATTCCTTTTAATAATGTGCATAACACAGGATCCGAAATATGGACCCGAAAAAGGGTGGCGGAAGGCAGACCCGGCTCTCCATGCCCAAAAAGTATTCTTGTGTCCAATACAGAGTTTACCGAAAAACCTATTTGCCTTGCCTCACGGGAGTATCAAAAGACAAAACTAAAAGAAATTGACATGATGGATATTTCAACTGATGAAAAATCAAGGCTTTGCAAAAAGGTTGTGGAAAAGACCTGTATCTGCGACCATCTTGGGAACGGAGCGCTTATTACCCTGGGGATTGCCAAAGAAGAAAATTCGCCCCAATCAATATGTCCCGGCCCTAATA
>JAYEFV010000077.1:0-11144 GCA_034658755.1 Thermodesulfobacteriota bacterium
TTCGTAATCATTCAACGTACGAAAAGTACGCCTCATGATTACAAAATTTGCACGCCTTGAATTTGAACTTTTTACGAAACCGTCTAAATCGGACTTTTTACGAAGCCATCAACCTTTGTCTTTAATTTTTTCCAGAGGCGTTCTGTAGAAGGTCTAAGCCAAAGTAAATATAGTGAAGTCCGGAAGTTATAGTTAATCCAGCAGTAATCCAGAACAGCGACCGTTTAATTATGTGGGCACCTGGAATTTGCGGGTCAAGAAGGGTTAAAAAGATAGTGAATAACTGGGCAACCGTAGTACATTTACTGACAAGGCTCGGTTTCATTTCAATATGTATATCGGTAATTGCAAAAATGGAGATTCCGATCACAATCATAATATCACGGCTGATTACAATAACAGTCAACCAGGGGGGGATAATTTCAAGGACGGCCAGACTTACAAATGCAGATGTCAACAAAAGCTTATCAGCGATGGGATCAAGGTAGGCGCCAAGCACGGTATACTGATTAAAATACTTTGCCAGCAGGCCGTCCAATCCGTCACTGATCGCTGCAATACTAAAAACCAGAAGTGCAAATGAAAACATATCTCTTAGAAGCAAAATTACAAAAAGAGGGGTAAGTAATATCCTGACAATTGTTAAAATATTGGGAATATTTATGCTCAATTATTTAATTTTCCATTAACCGGGTAGCAGTTCAATCTCGTAAATATTTTTAAAAGACAGATCGTTTTTAGGGTTAATCGGCGATAAGCTCTATTCTTAAGCGATTCTGCGATACTTCGTAAATGTTAATACCGATTAATCCAAAGGTTTTGAGCATCAAGGCATCCGCAAGCTCTTTGGCAGTTCCCTGGAAATCGACGATGGTGACGGCCTCATCAGGCTTCAATTCCTTTATTCGAAGATTCTTCACCCCTGATATATTATTGAGAATACGACGGAATTTTTCGAAGTTTGCAATGTCGCCGGTACCTTCAACTATGATTTCAAGAATGTTGGATTGTTCTTCTTGTTTCTGCCAGCCGGCAACTATTTGAGAAGCAAGGTCTTCACCCGCAAGAGATCCGGCTCTTGAAAGCGCATCTCGAACCCCGGCAATTTCATCGGTATTAGCTGTTACGGAGGTTTGCATTGTGGTTGCGATTTCTGTACCCGTATCTGTCCGAATTGCCCGCGCCGATACAATCCCATTAAAAGACCTCATGTTTTCACCTATGATATTAGGCGATATACTTGCAACCGACTTTCCGACGATTACTACTTCTGCCTGTGAACTGAGGCCAAGGTTAATCGCTTCAATATCATTAAGATCGGGTTTGTCGTATATGGGATTAACCCGGGTGTTTTGAGCGATGATATGGTTGTCGATGATCGGGAATCCCTTTGTTTTAATGGTTTTAACCAGAGCATTTATCGAGAAAGATTCTGAAAGATATTTCTTCTGTCCCCACCAATATTTTGGCGCACGGTCTTTCAGATTCTGATCTGAAATTAAAACCAGAATTTTTGGCAAGGGTTTTTCTTCAAGTAAAATCCCGGCGCTTGACATGAGTTTCTTCAAGGTGCTGATTGAAACGGTTGCTTCCACCATTACCTTGTAATTATTTTTGGATGGTAACTCTGCCAGTACTTTGTAATCCTGGATGAATTTATTGGTATTACTATAAATCATTTCATTGAACGCCTGAAAGTTTCGAACCAGCGATTCTAAAGGAAAAATTTCCACTGCCACCCTGTCCACTGCTGAAACAAGGCTGCGGGCGATTGCCGATTCCCTTGCTTTGGCAGAGTTCTTTTGATGTATTTTACCTGTCCCCATCACCACAACAGTCTTTGTCGGAATCTGGTTTTTTGCCTGAACAATAATAGGCTGAATAAGCACAACTGAAAAGAAAAATATTGCAAAAATAAATCGGATGATGGTTTTATAAGATACAGACATATCTTTTTCATCTCCTCTAAGGATGTTTAACTTTATTTAAGAATCGTTATATGTTGCGGGTCAGAGTATAATCGGCAATCATCAAAAGGATCTCTTTGGTTTTTGAATTTTTAAAAACCGCCAGGGCATCCTTTGCATTTCCAACATATTCTCTTGCCAGTTTTTCGGTATATTTTTGCCCGCCGTACTTTTTCATCAGTGCGATCAATGTGTTAAAATCGTTGACAGAGAAATCCTTATTTTTTATTATTTTTTCCATCTGAATCCGATCTTTTGTATTCGCGGCTTTGAGGGAATATATGACCGGAAGCGTGAGTTTTCCTTCTTTGAGATCTGCCCCAACCTCTTTTCCAAGAATATCGGTATCCAGCGTGTAGTCGAGAAGATCATCCACCATCTGAAAAGCGATTCCAAGGTTGAAACCATAATCCGACAGGGCGGTTTCCTTTTCCTTTGAGGCACCTGATATCAGGGCGCTTACACGGCATGTTCCCTGAAAAAGAACAGCGGTTTTGCGCCTTATGACTTCCATGTACTCTTCTTCGGTGAGGTCTAAACTACCTTTTTTCATAAGCTGATGAATTTCGCCTTGGGACATATTTTCTGTAATTTCAGCGACTATTCTGATAACATCAGGCAGTTCTGTTTTAGCGGCGATGGAGAGCGAGCGGGCGAGCAGAAAATCTCCAACAAGGACAGCGGTAGCATTCCCCCATATTGAGTGGGCCACGGGATTGCCTCTCCGCAATGTTGCTTGATCCACAAGATCATCGTGCAATAGAGTGGCCGCATGCAAGTATTCAAAAATGGTTGAGAACGTCTTGTCATAGTTCCCATTGTAATCGCAAATCCTGGCCGAAAGGACCATAAGCAAAGGTCTTAAACGCTTGCCGCCGCTGAACAATATATGTCTGGCGATTTGTGACACCAGATCTAAATGCGGATTTAAGTTTTCCTCGAGGGCGATTTCAATTGCTGCAAGGTCATCTTTAACCAGGGCAAGGATCTTATACTTTGTGTCGCTCATACAACTTCTCCTGTGAGGTCATATTCAAATGCGTCTGCAATCCTTACACCGACAAATGAGCCGATTTCCAGCCGCTCGGAATGAATATATGTAATGCCGTCGACGTCCGGGGCCTGAAAAAATGTGCGGCCGTTGAAAAGATTTTTTCCGGTGGTATTTTCCACGAGAACGTCATAAATTTTGCCGATATACTTTTGGTTATTGTCCAAGGATATTTTCGACTGACAGGACATGAGTCTGTCATGCCGATCCTTGGCCACACTTTCCGGAATGTGGTCGGGGAGTTTGTGAGAACCGAGATCTTTGAAATCAGAATATATAAAGACTCCAAGGTGGTCGAAACATACGTCCTTCACGAAGGATAAAAGATCTTCAAAATCTTTATCCGTTTCTCCCGGGAAACCGACGATTACGGTTGTCCTCAAGGCGGCATCTGAGACAGATGACCGGATTTTATCAAAAAGTCTGCGAAGGTTGGCAGATGTATAATTGCGACCCATCCTTTTTAAAACACCGTCACTTGAATGCTGAATCGGAATGTCAAAATAGGAGCATATGTTTGGGTGCTTGGAAATAGTTTCGATAACGGGATCCTCTATAGTTTCCGGATGCCCGTACAACAGTCTGATCCATATTCTTTCGGATATTTCAGAAATACTTTCAAGCAATCGGATGAGAGAAACCGGCGGGCACAGATCCATACCGTAACCCGTTGTATCCTGTGCAACCAAAACGAGTTCCTTTACCCCCGATGAGATCAAGTAACGTGCTTCAGAAACAATATCTTCAAGGCGGCGGCTTTTTTGTTTTCCGCGAAGCTTTGGGATAATACAATAGGTACAATGCCGGTTGCATCCTTCCGCAATTTTTAGATAAGCCATATGAGAAGAACTCCGTATTCTTAGGATTTCCTGCTGCTGAAAGCCTGTCAAATTCGGATCCGGCAAAAAACACCTGACAGCATTCAAAGATCCATCCACAGCATCTACAATTTTGTCAAATGCGCCGGTTCCCAGGAAGAAGTCAACCTCAGGAATGGCAATGACAATTTCTTCCCTGAAACGTTCCGGGAGGCATCCGGCGACGATGAGACGACGGCAGAGTCCATCGCGCTTATACTTTGCCAGAGCAAGGATGGTATCGATAGATTCGTTTATAGCAGATTCGATAAAGCTGCACGTATTGATGATTATGATATCGGCTTTTCCGGGGTCTTGGGTGTTGGTCCAGGCGGCGTTCATGAGCCGGCCCAGCATCAGTTCACTGTCGACAAGATTTTTAGCACAGCCTAAGCTTACCAGGTGCAGTTTCATTAGAATCGTTTACAGAACATCTTTATTTTTACTAATCCGGTTAAAAGTCAAAAGGCTCCCGGAGTTGTTTGGTAGCCTTTAAGCGCATAAAAATAAATTTTTTGCTTTGGCGATAAATTTATTTTTTAGACCCGGATCTGGAACCGGAGACATTTTTTGGATTCAGCCTTTTAATTTCCTTACTTCTTCAGCAATTAATGGCACAATTTCAAAAAGATTGCCCTCAATGCCGTAATCAGCTTTGGAAAAGATAGGCGCTTCCGGGTCCTTGTTTATGGCCACAACAACCTTGGATGAAGACATTCCGGCAAGGTGTTGAATAGCACCGGATATCCCGCAGGCAATGTAAAGATTTGGGGAAACAACTTTCCCGGTTTGCCCAACCTGGTCTGAAGCGGTCCGCCAGCCTTCATCTACCGCAGATCGTGATGCCCCCACAGCACCATCGAGCAGTTGAGCCAGTTCTTCTATTATCGTAAAATCGGCCCCTGCCATTCCCCTGCCGCCGGATACAACAGTATCAGCTTCAGTGAGTTCGACCTTGCCTGTATCGAGTGTTTTTTCGATAAATTGCAGCACCGTGTTACCGGTATCCGTATCAAACTTTTCAATCGATCCGGCTCCGGCAGCATTTGTAATGGTCATTGCATTGGGTCGAATCGCCAAGATCTGCGGATTTCCATCAAGCGCTACGTCTGCCAGAATTTTACCTCCATACATCGGACGTGTTGCGATGAGATTATTTTCCTCGAAACGAATAGCCACACAATCCATAGCAAGAGGGGCATTCAGCCGAGCGCTAAGACGTGCCGACAAGTCCTTACCCTGCGTGGATGCGCCCAGAATAACTACAGCCGGATTTTCTTTGTTTATGTAATCTGCAATTACAGTGGTATACGAATCGGTCAAATACTCGGAAAGGACAGGGCTTTGGGCGACAATTATTCTGTCTGCTCCGTATTGATCAAGCTCCTTTGAAATATTATCAATGTCTGCTCCTAAAATCAGGGCGGTAAGATCACAATTTAGACTGTCAGCGATTCGTCTCCCTTCGCTTAATGCTTCGTAAGTAACTTTTCTGAAAACCCCCCCTAACTGTTCTGTTATTGCTAGTACACCTTGTGACATCGTTATCTCCTTAATTAGTTTCCATCCAGAAATTAGCAATTTTTCCGATGAGCGGCATTCTCCGCGGGTTTCCGCCCTCGACGTACTTCAAGTACGCCTCGGGCGAAAACCCTTGTGCGGCCTTGCTCATCGAAAAAATTGCTAATTTCTGGATGGAAACTTAATTTGTGCCCAATATAGATTTATGGATGGGCACTAATTAAATGACCTTAGCTTCTTCATGCAAGATTCTGATAAGTTCCACAGCCTTTGCCTGTGCAGAGTCACCGGTTATCATCCTTCCGCCTTTTCGCTCCAGAGGAGTTTGCATTGCCACGATTCTTGTCAGCGGTTTTCCGATCCGGTCAGCGTCTAGTCCGATATCTGCCAGGGTTTTAATATCGATGGGTTTCTTTTTTGCTTTCATGATTCCCGGAAGAGAAGCATAGCGAGGTTCGTTCAGTCCGCGCTGAGTGGTAAAAAGAGCGGGCAGCGGTGCTTCCAGGATGACGGTTCCCCCGTCAATTGTCCCATGGCATCTGATCTTAGAGTCAATGATTTCTTGCTTGATAACCATGGAAATATTCGGAATGCCTAAAAATTCTGCTACAGCCGGTCCTACCTGAAAGTTGTCATCATCGACAGCCCGCTGACCTGCAATTATCAAGTCAAAAGGGGTTTCCTTCAACACCGCCGCCAGAATTCGTGCCGTACTTAAACCATCGCACCCTTCAGCGGCCGGATCATTGATCAGTATCCCCTTGTCGGCACCCATTGCAAGGGCGGTTCTTATGGCTTCGGTTGTTTTTTCCGGTCCCACGGAAATGATGGTAACCGAACCGCCATGAGCGTCCTTTATTTGAAGTGCTTCTTCAACCGCAAACTCGTCATAGGGGTTAATGACCCACTTGATGTCATCGGTCTTTATGGATACGCCGTTGTCGGCGATTCCGATTAACGATTCTGTTGCCGGAACCTGTTTTAACAATGCTACGATTTCCACGCTATTCACCTTTCCTTTGATATCATGGTTAACGTCTCGAAAATTCTATAACTACTTGAGAATACATATTTTTTTAATACAATATGTTTGTGCCATCAGAATAGAAGAATGGAATGCTTGCCTCTGGCTCGTAGTGCCTACGGCTCGGAGAGAATATTGGGGGTAAAGGCGGAAACAAACCATTTTAATTGTAAAAAACTCCTTTCCTTCAACTTCGTTCAGGACAAGCTCACCCATCATTCCATTACCCCATCATTCCACTATTCCAATTGGGGCGAAGCCCCTAAGTTCACTTCCAGTTTGCTTTTTAACTATTCAACACAATAAAAAAGTCAATAAAAAAGCATGGTAACCCCTTTAAAAAATTGGATTACGCTTTTTTAACAGAAAAAAATACAGTACCCGTCTTTTTATGTCAATGAATTTTCGAGCTATGAATTATCCATTGCTTTGGGATATAAAGCCATTTGAATAGTAATCGGTCAAGGTTCCGTCATGTGCCTGGACAACGATTAAACATTCCGTGTTGTCAAGGTTGTTCATCAGTTCAAGTCCTTTTTTATGACCCAGAACCATAACCGCAGTGGCCAGCCCGTCTGCAAATGTGCAGGTATCCGCCACAATCGAAACACTTACCACCCCGTTGTTTATGGGATATCCATTTCTCGGATCGAGTATGTGGGAAAATCGTTTTCCTTCACATTCGAAATAATTTCTGTAATCGCCGCTTGTTGCAAAGCCTTTGTCTTGTAAGTATAAAACCTTATATATTTGATCAAAAGGCGCATTTTTCTTGGGTCTGTTGATACCGATTTTCCATTTTTTACCGTCTTTTCGGAAACCTGCAGCGAATACTTCGCCCCCGATTTCAACAAGAAAGTTTTTTATTTGGTTTGTTCTGATAAGAGCTGCAACTTGATCCACGCCATAACCCTTTGCAATAGAAGCAAAATCGAGTGATATAAACGCTTTTCTTTTAATAAGATAACAGTTGGCTGACATTTCAATATTATTGAACCCGATATCCGTTAAAAGAGCATTTATTTCTAATTTTGACGGGATTCTTTTTTTATTTTCAGAATTATCGAAACCCCAAAGAGTTACAAGCGGTTTGACAGTGCCGTCCCAGGCTCCCCCGGTTAATTTATAAATATTTTGCGCAACTGTCATGACATTAAAAAAATCGTTCGATATATAAAACTTTTCTCCGGTTTGCTTTAATGCATTAAACTTGCTTATTTCACTATCTTTTCTGAAGGTAGACATACTTTTGTTGATCTCATCAAGACGCATGTCAATCTTGTCTTTCAGTGCTTTTGTGGTTTCAAAAAACCCGGTTACAACTGTAATATGATAGGTTGTTCCCATGGTTTTCCCTGAAAAGGAGACTTGTTTTTGAAAGCCGCATGCGGCTAAAAAAACGAAAAAGATCAAAAGAGCTCTGTTAATACATTTTTTCATCAATAAATCCGCAACCATGGGATTGTCAAATATGGGCAGCATAAGATTCGTAATCAGACGGTGAGATATTTTCCCGAAGCTGCCTTGATCCAATAAAATAGTATCTGTTTTTATTATTATACCTTATTCCCAACTTTTTGAGAAGTTGCCGAATTGCCTGGTACCTTTATAACGAAGATATCTCAAAAAAGGGAGTAGTATGATCCCCGCCCTTTTCCATGGAGAACAAGTTTTTCTGTTCGTACAAGGTGCTGAAGGTGTTTTTTTACTGTGTTGCGGTTGATCTGAAGCACGTTTGTGACAAAGGATACAGTTACCTGCCCGTGTTCTTTGGCAAGATTTAAAATTCTTATCGACACATCAGGCAGTGCATGAGCGATTTTTTCCCGCTCGATCTTTTCAAGTAAATGGTCTTTTTGTTTTTTAAGCATTTCCAGAAAAAACGTTGTCCAAATCTCTAACGACTTTTCACCAGATCCCAATTCCTTTTGTGCCGTTCTCAAAGCCAAATAATACTTGTCCTTATTCGCTTCAACAATGCTTTCATGAGAACTGTATTGCACATAGGCATAACCGCTGCGAAGCAATAAAAGGTTGGTCAACACTCGGGAAAGGCGACCATTGCCGTCCTGAAACGGATGGATCGCAAGGAATCGGACAATAAAATCAGCAACGGCTATCAAGGGATGTGTATCAGCGTCTTTCAAGCTCTTCTTGGTAGCCGCCACCAAGGCTTCCATCATTTGAGGCGTTTCAAAGGGAGATGCTGTTTCAAAAAGAATTCCAATTTCACGGCCGTCAGCGTCAAAAGCAGCCACATGATTCGGATGTTTCTTATACTCTCCAAGATGCCAGGTATCCTTGTCTGAAAATTTGAGCAAAACTTTATGGAGATACTTTATATTGTTTTCGGTCAAATCGATTTCATCATAAGATTCCTGTACAAGCAACAACGCTTCGGCGTATCCGACAACCTCCTGTTCATCACGGCTTCTAAAAGAGCGCGCACCGATTCCTTTAATAAGTTCCGAAACTTCCGAATCGGTGAGCTTGGCACCTTCAATTCGGGTTGAGGACCCAACGGATTCAATCGTTGCAATGGTTCGAAGGTTTGAAAGGAAATCGACGGAAAGCGTAGCCATCCCTTTCCAATATCCTTTAAACTCATCGATTTCGGCAATAAGCCTTATAATGCGAGGTGTCATTGTTGATAATCCTATTTTATCCGATTTTATATCCATTTATACCCAATAATGCCGCAATGTCAAGCGAAATGGATACAATTGGATAAATAAATGGATAAAAACATGGATAGATATATTGCGCAATAAAGCGCAATATATATTTTAATTGATTTGCGTATTGTTGCGTAATACCTGAGTTTGGGGTTGAGTCAAGATAACCAGTTGAAACTATACAGGAAATTGATAGTGTCGCATATTGAGTAGCAATTTTAGTATAAGCCCCTACAGTTACTTTGATTCGTATCCGACCTGATGTTCACGGAGTTCGATTTGATCAGCAGGTATTTTAACTACTTTTCCATCCCGCCAGATAACTATAGGATCACCGGTACGCTTGTGATCTGCAATTGTATCTGCAATCAGCTTTTTTTAGCGCTTCTTCAGCACGTATTCTAATAGGAATATCTGTTAAATTCTTTTTTGTCATCTTTCCTCCGTTTGTGGTTTTTTTGCAAAACCAAGAAGCTTTTCGCATAATTTATCCAAAATAGCTGATTGTTTTCCTTCAGATGATAGTTCTTCAAGCGATGCAGCTATTAGCAGTCTGTTTTTGCGTCTCACATTTTCCATTCACTGATTATCACATCTTGGATAGTGAATTAATTTTGTTGTTCACTGTTCAAGACACGACATTAATTTCTAATTCTATTTTGAGTGTTTTAAGAAGTCTATAAACAACTAAATAAGCTGTTGTGAAATATTTAATGGCTTCCCCAAGTTTACGATTCAATCAAAGCTTATGAACACGTAATATTTCATCAGAAACAGATGATTCAGCCAGGCTTATGAGATGTTTGTGATGGGTAAAAAAAACAACCTGAGTTTTTTTAGCCAGTTCGCCAAGAGCCGCAAGGGCTGCTGCAGACCTATCATCATCGAAATGCACCAGTACATCATCGACGATAAAGGGCATTGGACCGTTGGCTTTGACATACCTCGCCAAGCCCCCGAGTCTTAGCGCCAGGAATAACTGGTCCCGGCTTCCGTCACTCATCTCAGCAAGTGTCATCATTTTTCCGTCCGGTCGTTGGGCCTTGATTACCGGATCGCCCCTGTCATCAAAATCGGCTCTGAGCCCCGCAAACGACTCCCGTGTCATTGTTTTAAAATAGTCACTGGCGATAGATAAGACAGGACTTTGATTGCTTTGGCGATAGCGCTCCATGGCTTTGGTCAATATGGCCGAGGCCAACCTGAGTTTGACATAGTATTCAACATCCGATTGAATCTTTCCGACAAGTCCTTCTGCTTCTTCGGCTATGGTTACGGCAAGTGATTCGCCACCAATCGACTGAAGCTCTTTAGTCGCCAGGGCGATTTCTTGTACAACGAGTTTCTGCTTATTGAGAGATTCTTGTTTTTCTGCCTCCAGACGTTCCAGTTTGGCAATTAGCTCATCCGGGTCGTGAGCCTTGACCTGTTCAACAAATTCCTGCAAATCCTGCCCGGAAGCCAACTCGGTCAACCTTTCATTGACCTTGTCCAGTTCATCCACCAGTTTGATCCTGGCTGCGGCACGTTTTTCAATATCAGGAAGCCGATCGGGGCTATCTGAGCGGGCGTCTATACATAGCAGGCGAAGCGTTTCTTCAAGAGCGGCCAATTTTTCATTTTCTTTGGAAAGATCCGAACTCTTTTTACGCTTTTCTTCTTCCAGCAACCGGTACTCCTGGCGTCGCTCTTTATCGCCCGTTAGCCTTGCATTCAGCTCGTTGGCCGCCGCTTCGGGCTCAAGATCTTTCAAATCAGGGGCCAGTTTTGTCACAGCGTCAGCCATTCGTTGGGCATACGCCTTACGATTGTGTTGCATGGCATCGATACGCTGCTGCTTATCTTTGGCTTTCTCCAACTCTGCAAAAACATCGTCAAGGGCCAGAACAAAATCGTTGACGTCTTCAGGACGGGCATCGGCAGAAAAGCCTAATTTGGAGATGGTCTGAGCCCAATCAGATGACCAGCTTTGAAGATTTTGCTCGACATCGCTTTTTCGCTGCCTGCTGGCATTGATATCTTCTTTTAGCGCTGTGATACGAAGTTCGA
>JAYEFV010000077.1:11154-18154 GCA_034658755.1 Thermodesulfobacteriota bacterium
TGGTCGTTATGCTTAACGATGCGTTTGGCCAATTCAATGATAGCGGAATAACTTGCTTTTTCTGGAATATTGACAGCTATATGCTCAAGGGCCGTCGCAACATCGGATCTTATACGGTCAATGTCTTCTTGCAGTTGGACAGCAACAATTTGGCGCTCTCTCAAATCTGACGCTTTGCGCCTCAGCTCTCCTGCCTTGCCGGCCCATGCAGTCATCTCACGGGGCTTTAAGGGGTCAATGCCGAGTGGCTTCCATAGTTCTACCCATTTAGTCCAAAGGGCCGCCCGGTCCTTGCCAAACATCTCTTGGCGCGCCTTAATTTCTTTAAGGCTTTCTTTTTGGTGCCGGATATCCGTCCTGAGTGATTCGGCGCGTGCTACCGCATCGGCATCGTCGCGCAGCACATCCGCTGTATTATCCGCCCTGGCAACACTTTTTTCATATGCACCAGCAAGATCACTACTCTCGGGAAAGGTCGCCATAAATCCTTGATCGGTATCGCCACCTTTCAGCCATACCGTACGCACGGACTGCCAACCCCGGTCCCGCAGATTGCGGTGCGACCTTAAATCATCAATCGATGGCAGATCGCGAGTCTCTGTCAGTTCGGAAAGAGCTTTTTCTTTCTCTTTCAGTGGTTCTTGAATTCGGACAATTTCCTTTTCAGTATCGGCAAGCTTCTGGTCCGCATCAGTCAGATCGGTTTCAAAGCTGCGCATGGTCTCTTCAGTAGGCAGGGCCAGTCGTTCCAGTTCCGAAATATCCCCGGCCCACAGACCCAGTGCTGCAAGATCGGCATCGGCCTGTTCTTTAGCCAGGGCCACCTGAACCCTGGCGTCGGCAAGGCGTTCTTCCAGCTTGCCGTATTCCGCAGCCCGTGTCAGACAATCGGCCAGCGCAGATGTGTCCCTGGGCTTTTCCAATTGATCGAGTTCGGCTTGTGCCTTTTTCAGATTAGCTTCGGCCAAACGCAGCGCTTTAAGAGCGCTATCTGCAGATTCTTCCGATTTGGCCCCTTTGGCTCCTAATCTTTGTATCTTGCTCTTTTCAGGTTTGGATAACCTCAGCGCCTGGACGGAATCCAGAGTCAGACCGGGGCGTAGAAGGTCCAGGGCCTGTTGGGCTGTTTCGTTGTGCTGGTAAATCTTCGCCCTGTTGTCCTTGCTGTCCGCGGTGGCTCGGGCATGCACATGGGCTTCGTCTGCCAAGGCTTTGATTAATTTTTCATTGGCGATGATTTTTTCATCATATGTCAGCTTTTCCAGCTTTCCATGGATATCAGCCAAATCCTGGGTTAAATTTTTTTCAGCCTGACGGGATTGCTTGATGGCCACCTGGGTTGCAACCCTATGCTGTGAAAAATCATCCGGCAAATCCGGAACAACGCCAAGGTCGGCAAGATCTTTTTCTAATTGTTCCCGAGCGGAGACAAATTTTAAGGCATCGCGATAACGGGATAAAAGGCTGATTCTTAAACCCAGCGCTTCGACCTGTTCGACCCCTTCAACTTCGCGTTGTTGAAGATCATCAAGCTGTTTTTTCATCTTCTTCCATTGGCGGTGACCGGCCGAGGCATCTCGCTGCTCTTTGCGCAATTTGTTCAGTTGTGAAATGTCGGCATTGATGCCTTTTTGCTTGCGTGGGGTAAACAGCTGGTTGTGCTTGTCCTCTAATTTGACCGTCACTTGCTTTAAGGTGTTCAGCCCGGAGGTGGCTGCAAACAGGGCATGGCCCAGGTCTCCACCGGCAGCCAGCACGCTTTCGACACCCTGCCTGAGCGAATAATGAGAAATTCCAAAGGCATGCTCGAAGTTTTCCCGGCCCATTTTTCCCAAATGCAGATCAAGCTTTGTCTGTTCAAACGGCTCACCGGTATTATCGTTGATCAAGTCATTCTTGCGGCGCTTGTAGCGGCTAAGGTTCAACACCTCGCCGTCGAGAAAGTTTAAAGAGGCCCCGACAGCCAACTTGTTGTAATCGTGAAGCCAATCGTCTTCAACGATATGCCCGAAACCGTAAAACAGTCCGATCAGAGCCCGCAGGGCTGTGCTTTTGCCTGCTTCGTTGAGGCCGAAAACAACGTGTAAGCCAAAGTCATTGCTTGAAAAGTCGAGAACTTTATCCGTGAACGGACCATACGCGAGCAGCTTGAATGCGTTGATTTTCATCATTAACCCTCCAGGCCTTCTTCGTCTTCCAGCATGGTCAACAAAATATCCCCTACATCAGAAAACAGCTCAACGACCTCATTCTCTTTTAGTTCCACGCCGCTTCCTGACAGTTTGGATTTCAGACCGGTTAGATCCAGCCCAAGTTCCTCGAAAGCCTGCGGATTTCCGGCGAGCTCTTTCAAATACCTTAACAGCTCTCCTTGGGGCGTATCGCTTCCAGCGATGCCATCAAAATCGATTGTCGGTCTGGTCTGTAACTGAACCTTTTCAATCCACGCCTTGCCCTGTGACACTTCGGATGCAACCGCCCGAACGTTGGCAGCAACGGCTTCAGGATCTGAAGAAAGCCGCCCATGTGCCGGACTGCGGCCTGTTAAGACAGCTCGCACACAGGCGTTCAGGCCTTCAAGATCAGACATCTTCCGGCTTAATGCCTCTCCAAAAGCAACCGCTGCCTGCTCAATATTTTGTGCATTGCTTATATCTGCTTTGACCTCTACCCAGCGAAGCACATTTAGAGGTACAAACTCTGTACGAATTTCAGCTTCTTCAACTTCTACCAAAACGCAGCCTTTGTTGCCGGATTCTCTAATATGTCGCCCTTGTGTGCAGCCGGCATAAACAATGTGCGGTTGTTCCCGAAGCACACCATACTTGTGTACATGACCGAGAGCCCAGTAGTCGTAGTCCTTTGCTGCAAGCTCGTCCAATGTACATGGGGCATACGGCAGGTGGCCTTCGACGCCGGATATCAAACAATGCAGAATGCCGATGTTGAACATATCGGGCAACGGATCCGGATAAGCAATTGCCAGATTCTCGTATACATCCCGATTGGTATAGCTCTGGCCGTGGATGGCAACGCCCAGATCCTCAAGCTGCCAGGTCTCAGGCTTGCGAGCACTGAAAATTTTAACGTTCTCCGGCATAACCAAGGTCTTGGTCATGGTGTTGGCAGCATCATGATTGCCGCGTATTACAGCTACACGGATTCCGGCTTCTCCAAGATTGCGCATCTGATTTGCAAAGTACAGTCCTGTGTTAAAGTCCTGCCAGTCACCGTCGTAGAGGTCGCCAGCGATGAGCACAAAGTGTACCTTTTCTTCTAAAGCAAAATTGACCAGGTTATCCAACGCTTGCCGAGTGGCCCCCCTGATTTCTTCAATAGGGGGTGCCCCCTCATATGGCAACAAACCCCGCAGGGGTGAATCAAGGTGAATATCGGCTGCATGTAAGAAGGTCAGCATAAAACCTCCAGTAATTTAATATGTCCAAAAATGATTATTGCCTTTATCCCTCAGTTTTTTAAGCTATTTTTGTGCCCTGCAACGAAAACATTATCTATTTATTTATTGACGTTATATATTGAATTAATTAAAGAAAAACCTAAAAGAGTCCCGGATACTTGAATTCATAAAAAGATTAACGGAAGGGCTTCTTAATGAATTCCGACAACAACGATCCTCGAAAAAGCGCCTGCCATAGGACAAAAATAATAAAATTTATACAGTCTTTCACCCTGTTTTATTCGTATCAAAAAGTGATCATGCTTAGGGAGTGACTTTTTTGTCCTTGGGCTTTTACGTCGCCTTTTCTTCTTCAAATACAGCATATCCTTTTTTAAAATACATTTGCAATAACCTACAGTTATTTTGATTCATATCCGGCCTGATGTTCACGGAGTTCGATCTGATCAGCAGGTATTTTTACTATTTTCCCATCACGCTAGATATAGGATCACCGGTACGCTTGTGATCTGCAATTGTATCTGCAACAGCTTTTTTCAGCGCTTCTTCAGCACGTATTCCAATAGGAATATCTGCTAAATTCTTTTTTTTCATCTTTCCTCCCTATTTTGAACAATCAGTTCAAATAATTCATCATCAAGAATTTTAAACCTCCCTGATTCTTCAAAAATAATCATGGAGGGCAAATTGCTGGAATTATCAAAAACGGCCCAATAATCCAGCAAAGGCCTATAAATATTAAAGATGAGGCCTAATAGTTCTATTTTGTTCATATCAGGTGAGCTTTTGTAAAAATACTTGCTTGTTAAGGGAGTTAAGCCTTCCATTTTTTTTCGATTGGAATAGGGAGGCCGACACGCATAAAAAACCGAGCAAATGCCTGTGACAGGTGTTCTCGATAAGGTGGGAGGAGACGAAATCTGGAATGCCCTCGCTGTTTTAGCAGCGATTCAAGAAAGGAGCGTGGAACAGTATAAACCTCATTAAAAAAGACAATGCGAATACCAATGTTTGATCCGTTTATTTGACAATCGTTTAGCATTGTAAGGTTCCACATAAATCCATCACAGATATCATTGCAGTGACGATTCCAGGCTTTTGCAGTAGGGTTTTGACCCACTCTCTGGATATTGAGCTCCCAAATTGCTCGATGGTCATCAAGAGAAACATGTTGACAGAGAATCACGTTTCCAACTTTTTCATGTTCGAGATCGCAAGCCTGGGTCATAACCACTACATCCGCTTGAATAGCGGTTGTGTCGTCCTTTAAAACTTCGGTTTCGTCTGCCCCTTCCAGCCTTAAGGAATTGTCCTGCCAAGCGAGTAAGGGGCAATTAAAGATTATATCGCCCTGTGTAAGAGATATTTCGGGACCTACAATCTCGTACCATGCCTCAGGCATCTTCTTCCTCAAACGCTCGCAACCCAATTATAGTCTTCGGTTTCCAACGCGGCAACTCGGAAATCTTAAAAGTCACCGGCTTTGTGAATAGAACCTTTCGGCGATAATTAGTGCGAAACACACCTCGCAAGTCTGTCGGTTCAGCTTGGTCATAGTGCCCAAGGACAGAGCAAGGCGATACGCTTCCAACAGCTTCTCCAGGGAACCCCAAATCATCTTCAATGACCTGATAAATAATGGGCATTATACCTGGAGTGTACGCCAATCCGTACGAAGCGGTTCGACGCCAAAGGTATTTTTTCCCCACACATGAGTAATCAAGGTTAGGCTTGCCACTCCCTGATTTACTGGCCACTAATACTGCGACATCTGCGGAAGGCCTTCTTACCAATTTATAAGTATCTGTGAAGTCATCAAGTTCTATATCGGCTGTTCCGTTAGTTGTGAGAGTATTAGTAACGGAACTCCCCCAGGTTGGACAATATGAATCTTGCAATACTTGGTCAACAGACTCCATTATTTTTTTCTCCTCCAAATATGCTTTTGCACATCCTCCCCTGTCAGGTCAGTAAACCCACGCACTATCCATTCACGGGCAAGATCGAACCAGTTCGCCATTCCCTGAGGTGACCTATCCATTCCAATACCACGAGCAGTTAAGTCTAACAATAGTACTGGAAGGCCTGAATCGAGGAGTTTTGCATGCCGGATCTTTACATGCAACCGACCTGCATCATCAGGTAAGACAAAACTTGTTCGCCAGTTAATTCCTTCGGGATCTGGTAAAAACCGTTGTTCATTAGCACGTAGTGAAAAATCGGGAAAGACTTTGCCTATTTCATTGAGTTTTGTCCATCCTTCACCTTGTGGAATGTGATTGATATAAGTCATTTCGTACTGGCGTGGTTCCATAACCCCAAGATCGTTTTCACTCAAGAATGATTCAAACTGAGACAAACGGTCTTTAAACAGTTTGATTACCTGCGGGTACCGCGGATACTCATCTTCTGGCCGAACCTTCTTCCAGTTATGCAAAAATCGATCGCGCTGCACTTGAATGATTCCGTTGTCTTTTTCATGCACAAACCAGATCCGTGGCAATGGGGGCACATCAGCAAGTCGAAGGTCAATTATAGGAGGTTCTTCGAAATGTTCGATCACGGGTGCTAAAGGTGGTAGCTCACGACAAATAGGATATTCTGTTTTGTATTTTTTCCACAACAAGCCAAGGTGCGGTGCAAAGAGTTTGTCGATAGCTTTAAAAAGAATCCCGCAGACCACTTCAATAACAGGAGGGCTTCCATAATCCGGTAGACCTTTTGACATTTTTTCCATATTGGCTACCTCTGGTTGAATATCATATTAATATATTATAAACATTTAAACTATTATTTCCACCTTTATTTGGCAAACCTAACAATCATCTTTTCTGCCCATTCAGACATTCTCGTTGATATAATGTGCATTTAGTAGAGGATAGCCCAGTTTGTCAACTTAAAAGGGGGCTCTTAATGCAGTGCTAAGCAACGCCGGACAGGCAATCAACAAGGCAGCCTTACGTTAAACATCGTTGCCAATAAAGGAGGCTTGAGGTGTAAACCGAATCGTTTTGATGTCCTGTACAGCCTTAAAATTTTTTAGGCAAAAGGATGATAAATTCATTTTAGCTTTCCTTCTGTATTATTTTTCAAAATGTGATGCCAATCTTAAGTAATAGGTCAGCAACCATATAGCATTATAACTACAATCGATATATTCTTTTATGTCGGATACTTAACCGTGGATAGCTTTGGGCCTATATACCCGATTTGCATCATCCCTGGGCCTATCGTTGGATCAAAATATATTCGCCATGCTCCGGGCGTCATACGCCCGTGCCATGTAAATGTAATACGGTTGCCATTCGGACAAGTGGACACCCTCTCCTTCCCGTATTTCTGCATGGTTGATTCGCTTTCAACCGTTGCTTTAAAGGGAAGCTGATCCGCTGAAAAGTTGCCGCTTTGCCAGACTGCGCAATAGGTTTCAAGTTCAAAAAGTCGTTTTACAATTTGCCGAAACATCGGGTTGCCTTTTTGAAGTGGGAGAAGCTGTGCGGCGGCATGATTGCAAAATATCAGATGCGGAAACAGCACCGCTTTTCGATCCCACAGGTCGTTGCCGTCCCCGATACCGGTGGC